>CANGIH010000352.1 GCA_947453875.1 Planctomycetaceae bacterium
ATGTCTCCCCGAATGTGCCTCAATCGCTCTGCCGCCCCGGGGCTCGCGCTCCTGCTCGCCTGGGCCTGTGGAGCGACGCAATCGTCAGCGCAGGTGGCCGAGTGGCCCCGCTCGAGCGGCAGCGCGATGCAACTCCCGAGCAGCGATGTGCCGCTGGCAACGGCGCCGAGCGATCGAATCGTGGAGGCCGAGGCGGACGAATTCCATGGGCCCTCTCCGCGGACGCTCGAGGAATTCGTGGCGCTCGCCGAGCGGAGTCATCCCCGCATGGTGGGCGCGCGGGCTGCGGTCGAGGCGGCCCGCGGCAAGGCTGTGCAGGCGCGGCTCTATCCCAATCCAACGATCGCGGGATTCAGCCCGCAGATGGCCGGCCCTGAAAGCCAGTGGAGCGGCACGGTCGCCCAGGATCTGGTCACCGGCGGGAAGCTGCGGCTCCAGCAGCAGGCCGCGCTCCGCGACGTGCAGAGAACGGAGTACGAACTGATCCGTGCCCGCTACGACGTGCTCCGCGGCGTGCGCGAGAGCTACTACAAGCTGCTGGTCTCGCAACGCCGGCTCGAGATCTACAAGCTCCTCCTCGACATCTCCAGACGCTCCTACGAGATCGGCCGGCAACTCGCCGAGGCGGGGGAAGGGACGAAGGCCGACGTCCTCTTCTGGAGCATCGAACGGGATCGGGCGGAGGTGCGGCTCCTCAACGCCACGGTCTTCATCGAGACCGGGAGGCGGGAATTGGCCGCCTCGATCGGGCTGCCGCGCGTCGACATCGACCGCCTCGAGGCCGATCTCTTCCAGGAACTGCCGAACTTCGACCTCAAGGAACTCCAGGAGGCGGTGATCCGCAGCAACGCCAAGCCGCGGGCCGCCGAGGCGCAGATCGCCGGCAACCAATGGGCGCTCGAACGGTCGGTCGTCCAGCCGATCCCCAACGTCAACGTGATGGGGGGCTATCAGCGGCAGGTCGGACCGGCCCAGGATCAGGGTCTGGCCCAGGTGATGATGGCGGTGCCGCTGTTCGACCGCAATCAGGGCAACATCCGCGCCGCCCGGGCCCAGATCGCCACCGCGCGGGCCGATCTGCGGATGGTCGAACTCGACCTGGCCGCGCAGACGGCGCAGGCCGTGGCCTCCTTTCGCACGTCGCAGCGGCTCGTCGACTGGTACGAGGAATACATCCTCCCCAAGGCCCGCGAGACGGTCACGCTCACGCAGACACTCTACGCCCGCGGCGAGGTGACGTTTCTGAGCCTGCTTCAGGCGCAGAAGATCCTCACTGAGACGGAGCTTGCCTATGTCGACGCCCAGGCCGAGCGATGGACTGGCGCGGTGGCGATCGCCGATCTCCTCCAGCTCGAGCAGTTCCCGCCACGGGCCGACGCCCCGGCGGCATTGCCGATGAGCCCGGCTGCTCCGCCGGAAGCGGTGAAGGCTCCAGAGCCGAAGAAGCCCGCGGCGAAAAACGCGGAGGAGTCGAAGCCGGAGCCTCGCAAGGCTCCGGTCGACGGGAAAGCCACGCCCGACACCGCGCCGGCAGTGCCACCGGGAGCGAAGCCCGGTTTGCCGGCAGGCACGCCCCAGTCGCGACCGAATCCGCTCCCTTCGCAACCGGCTCCCGGCACGGGGGCCACGCTCGGGACGGTTCCCGGCGCGGGTGCAGGTGTCGTGACGGTGAGTGGGGAGCGACCGCTTTCGGCGTTTTCACGTCCTGCCAACGGCGGCGCCGGTCCGGCGGCCCCGATCGTGCGTGCGGCGCGAGCCATGCTCCCCGATGCCTATCTACCCGGCCGCGGCGAGCCTAGTCGCTGAGCCGTTGGCGGCTGCTCTGGCCGCATGGGCGGCCGATGACCAGTCGCCTCGAGCCAGCGGTGCCTTGAGCAGGCCGGCCTGATCATTCTGCCGGCAGGATGTCGAGATCGAGGTGGGCCTGACGGGTGGCACCGGCCACCGCGTCGGTGACGCTCCACTCCAGCCTGTGCCGCCCTGCCTTGGCATCCTCGGGGATGCGAAGGAAATACCGGGCGAAGTAGTCGCGGCGGGGGGAAGGGCAGGTTTCCACGATCGGCTCGAACGACCACTGACCGATCCGCTCGCCGCCACCATCGAGGAGCCGGAAGGCGGTGTCGATGCTCGTCGTGTGGCCGGCATCGGAGGGGCGGATCGAGAGACGGTCGAGTTCGAAGTAGACGATCACCTCCTGGCCGGGGCGGAACGCCGACCGGGGAAACCTCTCGACGTTCCCCCAGCCGCGGACACGGGTCGCGAAGCAGGCGTTGTTGATCGCCGGGCCGGGGGTGGGGAGGGGAGACTCGTCGACGACAAGGAGTGCGGCCGGGGCTTCGAAGGCCTCCGGTACTGGCGGCTCCACAGGCTCCGCCGGGGGGGCGGCAACGACGGCGTCGGGAGCGGGCAACGCGGGGGCGGATGCGGCCGGGGCGATGACGGCATTCACGACCGTCGGGGCGGAGGGGGCGCTGCCGACCGGTTCGATGAACAGCACCACCGGAACGGCCGGCGCGGCCGGGAGGGGGGCGATCGGCGCCGCCGCCCCATCGACGACATCGAGCGGGGCGGGGGGGGGCAGCGGAGCAGGGGGAACAGCAAGGGCGACGGGCACGGGCGGTGCCGCGACGACAGCCACCGGCACAGCGGCCACGGCCGGTGCGGCGGGCGCCGGGAGCGTTGCTGCGGCCGCCACAGCGTGAGTCTGGGGAGGAACAGTCGTGGCAGAGACGTCGAACGCCGGCTCGGTTCGCTCGGGCAGGGAAGCGGGCGCGGGCCGATCTTGGCTGGCCGCACCCGGGCCACCGCGGGACTCTTCGAGGGAGGCGGCAAACTCGTTGACCACCACCGCCCAGTCCTCGGGGCGTGTCCGCTCGAGCGTCTCGATGAGAAGTTGCTGGGTGGGGGGATCGATGCCCCCCGCCGCCGAGAGCCGGGCCACGGCGTTGTCGATCACCTTCTCGAGGTCGGCGTCGTCGGGGGCCGCGGGATCATCCGTTCCATCCTCGGCTGCGGAAATCGTGTCGCGGTCGCGGGCGACGGAGGCGTGGTCGAGTTCGTGAGGGGTGGAGAGGGAGGCTGCCGTCTCGCGCAGGGCCTCACGGAGCGTCGTGGCGGTGAGGGCCGACATGCAGCCGGCCTGACTGATGATGCCGAGCCCGGCCAATGTCCAACCGGCCACGGTTGCCACGGAATGCCAGGCGTTCCGTCGCAGCCAAGGGGAATCGGGGGCCGACGTGTCGCGGTCGCTGTCCATCGGAGTCTCGCTCGCGAAGGTGACGCTTCACCGGCCGCCCCCGGGCAGTGTTCACGTCGAGCACTGCCGCCGCCACGAAAACCGGGGCACCGGATCGCTGGGAAACTAGAGATTGCCGATTCTCTGAGGCAAGGCCAGATGGCCGACGGCAGTGAGGGCGCTCGGCTGACGGGAAATCGGCCCCGTCGGACTTTTGAAGAAGGTTGCCCGCCGGCGGTGGGAAAAGGTCATCCCTGACGGTCTTTCACGCAGGGCACCCCTCAATTAGCCGAGGTTTTCCAACGGCGCCCGTCGCCGCATCGGGCGGCGGGGCGCTTTGTCCACAGCCTGCTAGAATCCGCCCCGTCGAGACCTTCCCCCTGGCACCGCCGCGCCCTCCGGA
>CANGIH010000353.1 GCA_947453875.1 Planctomycetaceae bacterium
TAGCTATTGGAGCGGTTGTAGTAGTCCCCCCGGCTGCCGTGAAACCCGAGCTCCTTGAAGAGCACCCGGTTGAGCGTGGCGAGCTTCGTGGCGTCGTCGGCCCCGTCAGGCACTCCCGCCGCCACCTCCGCCGCGAGCCGGTCGAGATCGTGCTTGGCGCCTGCGAGATCGAGATCGGGGTTATCGAGAGCGGCGACGAGGAGGGCACTTTGAAACAGGTCGATCGGCTCGGCAGTGGCCGCCTTCGCCAGCGCCTCAATGGTCCGCTTTGTCTGCACCTGCGCCATCAGCTCGCGGACCCGCTTCGCCTCCCGGTCGAGGGCATCGGCCCGGGCGGCAAGGGCCGCGTCGCCGGTCGCCCCTTCATCGACAAGCGTCGCGACGAGATCGGCCGGAGGCGCGGGTCCGGCAGCGAGATCCTTCACCAGGCCAGCGACCCGCGCGAGCTGCTCGGCCGGCGGTGCAGCGGGGGGCAATTCGGGGCCGACGGCAAAACCACGAAACTCCCCCTTCGTGTCGCGAAACTTCGCCAGTCCCACTCTTCCCTCGCCGAGCCCCTTGTCGGTCGACTCAAACACCTTCGCATCGTTGAGGAAACATGAAAAACCGTCGGCGGTGCGGCGGACGCGGAGGTGGTTCCAGGTGCCGGGGAGGTAGTGAGGGCTTGGGGCCTCGTCGAGAATCTTCCAGGAGAGGACATCGGGGCCGTCGAAGCGTGTCAGGCGGAGCTTGCCGGCGGTGGGGTAGAAGCCGTAGTGGCGGTCGGCCCCGTCGGCGCCGAAGACAAGACCCGCGGCGCCGCCCTCGTCATCGAGCTTCACCCACACGGCGAGATCGTGAGGGAGCGGTGGCGGTGGGGCCACGGCGAGGCAGAGCGACCGGCCACCAAAACCGGTGCCGGTGCCATCGACGACGATCCTGCCGGCCCGCTGCCGCCATCGGGCACCCCCGACGGTGGTCCATTCGTTGGCATCGAGGGTACCGATCGTCAGCCAGCGGTCGATGCCGATCGGATTCGGCTTATCGATGAGCGGCTGGAGCTGGTCGATACCGACGGCGAAGCCGAGGAAGGGGGTGACGAGCGATTTCATCGTCAGGATGCCATGCACCTTCCCCTCCAGATCGAGGAGTGGACCGCCGCTGTTGCCCGGCTCGATCGGGATCGCCAACTGGATCATCGTCCGGCCGTCGATCTCGCGTTTCCCCGACACCCTTCCCGCGACGACGCTCCGCTCGAGGCCGTGCGGATTGCCGACCGCCACCACCTCCTCGCCGTCGGCAAGCGTTGCCGGGGCTCCGAGCGGGAGAGGCGAAAGCCCCTGCCTGGCGATGCGGACGATCGCCAGATCGGCGGCTCGGTCGGAGGCATGGATCTCGGTGACGTCATGCCGGCTGCCGTCGGAGAGCTCCACACTCACCGGCCGCGCCTCACCGATGACGTGGTAATTGGTGGCAATCAGCCCATCGGCCCCGATCACGAATCCGGTGCCGAGCCCCTGATCGCTGCCGCCGCGGCCCTGGAAGCGGATCGTGACGATCGAATCGCGGGCCTTCCTTGCGATCGCCTCGACTGTTTTCATGGGCGCTTCCGCCCCGATCGATGCCGCGGCTGCCGCAGGGGGATCGTCGGCATGAGCCCCCCCGCACGGCAACAGCGCCAGCGCGAATGCCAGGCCGGCGACACGATTCTCCCCGCGCCCCGCCGACGGGCAGGCCCTGGCATTCCTGGTCGCCATGTCGACATCTCCTCGATCCACCCCATGTCGTTCATCCAGCCTCGTCCAGTCACCGGACAGCATAAACTCACGGCCTCCTTGGCCCACGTTCGCGGGGGAACGATTTCCATGCACCATGCGTTCATGATCGGCATCGTTCTCTTCGCGGTGCACCTCACGACCGGCTGGAGCCGAAAGACTTCGGCCCCTCCCCCCCGATCCGAAACCCGCGAAACAGGGCGCACGTCGGCTCTCTCCAGTGCCGCCGCTCCCCTCCCTCCCCCGGTCTGGAGCGACCAGATGGAAGCCGTGGCCGGCGGGGCCGATCGCTTCGCCTGCGAACTCTACGGCCGTCTCCGCACCGCTTCGGGCAATCTCTTTTTCTCCCCCGCGTCCATCCACACGAGCCTCTCGATGACGGCGACGGGGGCCCGCGGCGCAACGCGCGCGCAGATGGCGGCGGTGCTCCATCTGCCCGCCGCCGCCGCAGCCGGTCGAGTTCCGGGCCGACCGGCCATTCGCGTTTCTCATCCGTGATGCCCGCCACGGCACGATCCTCTTTCTCGGCAGGCTCACGCAGCCGCAGGGGTGAGCGGGAAGAAGTGGGAAGGGTGTCCACCAGCGCGCGGTCGCTGTGGCCCTCCTGGCCGGTTCCCGCTCCCTCGTCGAACGCTTGGCCCGCCACGTTCCCCGCCCGGCCCGTCACTGGGCCATCGGCATCGACCCGCAGCGCCCATCACCGATCGGGAGCAGGTGGTCGAAGAGCCATTCGCCGACCAAGCCGATCGACTGCCGGGGTGATCGATGGCGGCTTACCCAGCTTGCCAATGCGTACTCCTCGCGACATGACTCCCAATTTTGAAGTCACCAGATTGGTGAACCCCACACTCAACAACTTGGGGAAGCTCGTCGGGGCAACTTTCCTGACGGAATCGCAAGCCGACCTCCGAGCCGTGATGCTGCTGCCGATTGCAACGGCATTCGGGGGGGCAGTTACTCACAGCAAGGGATAGGGCACTTGCGATTGGCACGTCGTATGCGTTGCGGAGGAGGGCCCGCTGTGGCGCGCCGCCGTCGGTGCGCCGGCAGCGGTGCGTTTTGGGAGGGGGCGAACGCCCGCGCCCGACGCCATTCGCAAGCCAGTCCAATCGATCCGCAGGAAAGCCTCCGATGAAATGCGCCCGTTTCGCCGTCGTCCTCTCGCTCGCAGCGATTCTCGGCCTGCTTGGCACGAATGCTTTCGCGGGGATTTCCGGCACGCTGACTGTCTACGGCACGACGGCCGCCAGCACGGCAGTCAACTACCCTGGCACGGCGATCACCCAATCGAACACCGTGCGGCTCGACGATGGCGCTACCGTCAGTGGCACCGGCATCAATCTCAATGGCCTGCTCCAGTTCAACCAGTCGGCCGGTAGCCTGCTCACGATCAGCAACACGGTCTCCGGCACCGGCACGCTCACGCTCCAAAACTCCGGCACGCTCCAGCTCACCGGCACGGAGACTGGCGCCCTCCTGCCGCTGAACATGACGATCAATGCGAGTTCTGGCGCGCTCATCGGCGCGACGACGTCAGGCACCCAGAACACCCTCTTTCAACTCGGCAAGGGCGGCAGCGGCACACTGAACGTCGCCGGCGGGCTGGTCACAGGCAACCAGTTTCAGGCCGGTGTCGCGAGCGGCACGGGCACGATCAACGTGTCGAGCGGGACCTTTGCCCCGACGACCTATCTGACGCTCGGCGGCACCGGCGGCGGCAGCGGCACACTGAACGTCACCGGTGGCCTCGTCGGCGGACCGATCGGGCAGGGCCTCGGAAACGGGATCCAAATCGCCCGTACGGCGACCAGCAGCGGCCTGATGACGATTACCAGCGGGTCGGTGTTGGTAAACGGCAATTCGACGGTGATCGGCGAA
>CANGIH010000354.1 GCA_947453875.1 Planctomycetaceae bacterium
CGGGGGGACGAAGCTCCAGTCGGCGATCGTCACCGCCGACGGCGACGTGATCCTGCGGCGGACCGACCGGGTCGATCCGGCCGGCGGCGCCGAGGGGATCCGCGCGGTGCTCGCGGCCCAGATCGCCGGGATCCTCGAGAACGTCCCTGGCAATAACCTCTCGATCCGCGCCGTCGGCATCGGTTTCGGGGGGCCGGTCAACCGTGACCACGGCGTCGTGTCGACCAGTTTCCACGTCGGTGGATGGAGCGAATTCCCCCTCGCGGCCTGGGTGGCGGGGGAGGTGCGGGAGACGCTCGGCGCGGTGCCCGTCGTCCTCGAGAACGACTCCAATGCCGCCACCCTCGGCGAGGCCCTCGTCGGGGCCGGCCGCGGGGCCCGTGTCGTCGTCTACTCCAATGCCGGTAGCGGCATCGGATCGGGGCTGGTCGTCGACGGCACGCTCCATCGCGGCCGCAGCAGCGGCGAGATGGAGCTCGGCCATCTGCGACTTTTCCGCGACGGCGGGATCCTCGAGGACGTTTCCGCCGGCTGGGCGATCGACCGGAAGGTGCGCGAGGCGGTGGCCGCCGATCCGGCCGGCCCCCTCGCCGCCGCCGCGGCCGACGGCGCCGCATCTCCGTCGGCCCGGCTCCTCACCGCGGCCCTCGCCGCGGGGGACGACGTCGCCCGGCGCATCCTCGACGAGGCGGCCGGGCACTACGCGCATGCGCTCTCGCACGTCGTCCATCTGATCAATCCGGACGTGATCGTGCTCGGAGGGGGCGTGGCGACGATCGGCGAGCCGTGGCGGGCGAGCGTCGCGCGGCAACTCGAGAGCCTCCTCATGGCGCCGCTCCGTCCGGCACCCCCGGTCCATCTGGCCCTGCTCGGCGAGAATGTCGTCCCGGTGGGGGCGGCTCTGGCGGCGCTTGCGACGCTCCGCGGAGCGGTGGAATCGTCCCGGAACACATCCCCATGAACAGGCCCGTCCACCGCCGCCGATCGAATGTCCGTCAGCCGCGCAAACGATGGCCGACGCTGGTCGCCTCCTGGCTCGTGATCCCGCTGGCCGTTGCCGGTGCCGACGACACCCTCTTCGAGTCCTCGATCCGCCCGGTGCTCGTCGACACCTGCTTCCGCTGCCATGGCGGCGAGCGCGTCTCGGGGGGCCTGCGCGTCGACTCCCGCGACGCGCTGCTGGCGGGGGGGGATTCGGGGCCGGCGATCGTGCCAGGGGATCCGGCAACCAGCCTTCTCGTCCAGGCCATCGCGCGCCACGACGACGTCTCGGCGATGCCCCCTGAGTCTGAAAAAGCCCTGTTACCGGAGCAGGTGGCGGCCTTTGAACGCTGGATCGCCGCCGAGGCCCCCTGGCCCGCGGAGGGGGAAGTGTTCAAGGTGGCGGGGCACTGGGCGTTCGCGCCGGTGACGGATCCGCTCCCTCCTGCTGTCGCCGATGAGGCCTGGTGCCGGACGACGATCGATCGCTTCATCCGTGCCCGGCAGGAAGAGGCTGGCGTCGCCCCCCTTCCCACCGCCGACCGGCGCACGCTCATCCGCCGGGCGACGTTCGATCTCACCGGCCTGCCGCCGACGCCGGAGGAGGTGGAGGCGTTTCTCACCGATCCGTCGCCCCGCGCCTTCGAGGAGCTGGTCGAGCGGCTCCTCGCTTCGCCTGCCTACGGCGAGAAGTGGGCCCGCCATTGGCTCGACGTCGTCCGCTACGCCGACACCGCCGGTGAGACGGCCGACTATCCCGTGCCGGTCGCCTGGCGCTACCGCAATTACTGCATCGATGCGCTCAACCAGGATCTTCCCTACGACGAGTTCGTCCGCGAACAGCTCGCCGGCGACATCCTTGCCGCCGAGGAACACGGTGAGCGTGGTTCCGAGCGGATCGTGGCCACAGGGTTTGTGGCGATCTCGCGGCGCTTCGGGTTCGATTCCGAGAAGTATCACCACCTCACGATCCAAGACACGATCGACACCCTCGGGCAATCGATCATGGGCCTGAGCCTCGGGTGCGCACGCTGCCACGACCACAAGTTTGATCCCGTCAGCACACGCGACTACTACGCCCTCTACGGGATCTTCGAGAGCAGCCGCTATCCCTTTCCCGGCTCGGAGCAAAAGCAGCGGGTACGGAGCCTGGCTCCGCTCGACGATTCGTGGTCGGATGGACACCGGTGGCGCGAGTTCGAAGCCGACGTCAGTCGGCTGTCGGCGGAGCTTGTGGCCCTCGAACGGCCGGTGCCGGCGGCGACACTCCGATCGGTCACCGATCTCGATGGCGACTTCGAGCTTCAAGCCCCGGCCGGCGGTGGAAGCTATGGCGTCCTCGTCCCGCCGTGGCGGTATGAGGGACCGATCATCGTCTCCGCCGCCGCGCAAAGCCCCTTCAAGCATCTCTACACCGGCGGCCGCTGCGGCGTGAGCGTCGCCGCAGGGGCCGGCCCCTACCGCTGCACACAGGCGGTTCGTGGAATGCCGCAGGCCGGTGCCCCGGTGTTTGTCACTCTTGACGTCCGCCTGCCTCCCTCCCCGGGCGATGCGACGGGGCGTCACCGCTTCACGATCACCGACTCCGGCGGCGCCACGATCGGGCTGGTCATGGCGGCAGGCAGCCTGACGCTGGTCTCCGCCGGACAGACACACGATCTCGGCGCGATCGCACCGGGCGAATGGACCAATCTCCAACTCTCGATCGATGCCACGGCACGGAGCGTGACGGGGCGGTTCGGCGGCCCGGGGACGGTGAGGGAGTTCGGGCCATTTCCGCTCGCGGCCGACGCCCGGGGCACGATCACGGCGGTGGAATTGGCGGCGCTGGCCGAGCCATCGGAGACGGCGTACCGGGCGATGGCGATCGAGTGCGACAACATCTCGATCCAGTCGTTTCCCATTCCCCCGGTGAGCCTCGAGCGCCAGACAGGAGCGGTGGCCGGAGGGGCGGATGCCAAGTCCCTCCGCACCCGCCTCCGCGAGCTTTCGGGCATCGACGGCGATCTCGAGATGCAGTCGGCCGGAGCGGCCCCGGCGAGCCCGTGGAATCCAGGGCCGGCGAGTGTCGTCCGCCTCGACGCGAGTGCCCAAAGCCCGTTCACGAATCGCTACGCGGGCGGTCACCTCGGCCTCATGCTCCCCAGCCGGGCCGAATACGACGGCTTCGGACTCTCGCTCCCACCGATCCCGCCCGACGCCGATCGCCGGCTCCATGTCAGTTTTGACATCCGCCCGAGGCGGCGTGCCGGCGACGGCCAGGGGTCGTGGCGGTACTCCATCGGCCATGGTCCCGGTCCCTCCCCGGCCCTCGAGCTTTTCTTCGATGACGCTTCATTTTTCACTCGCGACGGCCAAGTGACGGCACCTGTGGGAGGAATCGTCGCCGATCGCTGGCATCAGGTGCAGCTTGTCCTCGATCTCGCGAAGCGGACCTACACCGGGCTGCTGCTCACTACGGAATCTTCGACGCCTTTCTCCGGAGCGCTCGCGACCAGCTGGGATGGGATCATCGACTACACGTTCATCGACAGCTATGGCCATGTCGGTGGCCTCCGACCAGCCCTCGACGTCGACAACTTTTCCGTGGCGGCCGTGCCGCTTCGCCCCCTCGACAGCCCGGTCACAGCCGATGCCGATTCCCCC
>CANGIH010000355.1 GCA_947453875.1 Planctomycetaceae bacterium
ATCTGCTCGAACAGGCCAAGGCTCTCGGGCTTGCCGACCGCTGGGAGGATGTTTGCCGCGCCTATGCCGATGTCAACCAACTCCTCGGCGACATCGTCAAGGTGACGCCAACGAGCAAGGCGGTCGGCGACCTCGCCCTCCTTCTGGTGACCAACGGCCTTCACGCCTCGGACCTCCTCTCCGACTCGCGCGAGATGCCCTTCCCCGAGTCGGTCGTCGACCTCCTTTCCGGACGGATGGGACAGCCGCCGGGGGGCTTCCCCGAGGGAATCGTGAAGCGGATCGTGCGGCCCGGCGAGATCGTCACGGGTCGACCGGGCGAATCGCTTCCGCCGGCCGACTTCAAGGCGGCGGAAAAGAAGGTTTCGGAAATCACCGGCCTGCCGGCGACCCACCAGGAGGTGCTCTCCTGGCTGCTCTACCCGCGGGTATTCCAGGATTTTGCCCAGCACCGCGCCAAGCATGGCGATGTCAGCGTGCTCCCCACGCCGGCCTTCCTCGAGGGGCCCAAGGCCGGAGAGGAATTGCCCGTCGACATCGAACCGGGCAAGACCCTCGTCATCCGGCTGCTCACGGTGGGCGAGCCCCACGTCGACGGGACGCGGACGGTCTTCTTCGAGCTCAACGGCCAGCCGCGGAGCGTGTCGGTGGCCGACCGCAGCCTCGAGGCCAAGGTCCAGCGGCGACCGAAGGCGGTGGTCGGCGACGCCCGCGAGGTCGGTGCACCGATGCCGGGCTTGATCGTCACGGTGGCGGTGCAGGCGGGCGATTCGATCACCCGTGGCCAGAAGCTCCTCAGCCTCGAAGCGATGAAGATGGAAACGACCGTCTATGCCGAGCGCGATGGGAAAATCGCCGAGGTGCTCGTCACTCCGGGCACGCCAGTCGAGGCGGGAGAACTGCTCGTCAAGTACGCCGACGCCTGATCGGCCGGCTTATCAGCCCTCGGGCGCGGGAGTTTCACGACTGCGATCCTCCGGCGTTGGCGAGGCGTCTGACGGCGTGTCTCCATCCCGCCCCATCTCCACCGCAGCTGCGGCGTCGAGCCACACCTTCTCCAGATCGGGCCGATCGAGCGTGGCCGCCATCCCGGCGAGCCTCCGTCGCACCTGGGCGTCGCCAGGGGAATCCCAGGCCGCCTGATGGAGATCGGCGAAGGATCGCCGCAGGGCACGGATCCTTTCCGCTTCGGCACGCTCGGCTTCCGCTTCCTCATCGCGACCACTGCCGGCATATGCCTGGGCGAGCTTGAGCCTGGCGAGGTAGTCGCGGGGGTGCGCCGCGACGGCCCGCCGCAACGGATCGACCGCACCGGCCGAATCCCCATCCTCCAGTCGCACCTCGCCCTCAAGAACGAGCGCTCCCAGGTCGTCGGGGGCCTTTCGGAGCACGGCGCCGACAATCCGCCGCGCGGCGTCGCGATCGCCGATGGCCAGAAGGCACTCGGCCCGGAGGATGTCGGCCACACCGCCAACGCCGAGTGGGGCGAGGGTGTCGAGTGCCTCGCGGTGGCGGCGGAGCTTGATCTGGCAGGCGGCCAGTTCGGCCAGCACCTCGTCGCGGTCGGGCTGTTCGGGATCGCGGCGCAGCGACTCCTCGTAATAGCCGACTGCCTCGCCGTAGCGCTCGTAGTCGTTGTGGATCAGGCCGAGGAGACGCTCGGGCCGCGGGTCGGCGGGGGCAAGCCGGGCGGTCGCCTCGAGATGACGGATCGCCGCGGGGATCACACCGGCGTCGTAATACATCGCCCCGAGCAGTCGGTGCGCATCGACATCCTCAGGGTGGTCGGCAAGGACCGCGCGGAGTTCTCCCTCGGCGAGCGGATAGATCTGCATCCGGTAGGCGGCCTCGCCACGGACGAGATGCCGGAGCCGATCCTGAACGACCTCGGCCCCCGCTTCGACGGGGCCGCCACCGGCGGCGAGGACGTCGAGCGCCGGCCGGAAAAACCCGCGGGCCACGAGGAGCCTCGCCTGCACCAGCGACGCCAGCGACTCCGCCCCGGCGGCGCGCAGGCTCCGGATCGCCTCGCGGGCGCTGGCCGCATCCTCGCGGTCGACGGCATCCCATCCGCGGCGGACAAGACCAGCAGGATCGATCGCCGCGCCGGCAGGCGAGCGGGAACGGCAACCGACGACCAGGCCGACCACGGCCAAGGGGAGCAGGAGCCACATCCCTCGAAAGCGTTTGGCCATCAGTGTCGCTCCCCTGCCGAGTCCCCCGACATCTCCTCGACGATCGTCACCTCACGGCGATCGATGGGAACCGTCACCTCCTGCACGATGCCAGAGGGCCAGCGGATCCGCAGCATCGCGTCGGGCGAAGCATCGCCACCGGAAGCAGCACCAGGAAAGGCGACGTGCAGCCGACGATCACAGTGGGAAAGGTAGCTTCCCCCGCCAGTGATCTGGAGCGATTGGAGCGGCCCATCGGCGGCAATCACCTCGAGCCTTGCCCCCACCCCATCCCGGTTGGAGCGGGTGCCGACCAGATGCACCAGGAGCGACCGCCCCTCCTGTGGAAAACGGTTTTCAAGCAGGGCGACTGGCGCCTCGACATGCGACACCGCCAGATCGAGGTCGCCATCGCGGTCAAAATCCCCACTGGCAAGGCCCCTCCCCATGTGTGCCGCGGCGAAGTAGGAGCCGGGCCGGGGAGTCGATCGACGGAAGCGGTCGCCATCGAATCGGAGGTAGATCGGCTCCTGGAAGAGCGGTGAGGCGTCGGGGAACTTGATGACATGGCCATCGGTCACGGTGATGTCGACCCAGCCATCGGCATCGAAGTCGTCGCACACCGTCCCGAAACCGACGAACAGCCCGCCGATGTCGGTGATCCCGTAGCGGCGACTGACATGGAGGAAGTTGCCCCGCCCCTCATTACGGTAGAGGGCGAACCACTCCCGCTCGTAGTTTGTCACCCACAAGTCGGGGAGCCCGTCACGATTGAAGTCGCACAGGTCGATTCCCATGCTGCCGTTGGGAACCCCCTGATCATCGAGGGCGGTGCCGCCGACGAGACCGTTCTCGACAAGATGGCAGCGGCCGTCGTTGACGTAGAGGAAGTTGTCGGTGGTGTCGTTGGCCACGTAGACATCGACGTCGCCATCGACATCGAGATCGGCCAAGAGCACGCCCAAGCCCTTCCCGTCGCTGCGCAATCCGGCCTCGGTCGAGGCATCGGTGAACCCTCCGTCACCGCTGGCGAGGTAGACCGAATCGGGCAGCCCCTCGAAGGATCGGGGCGGGCAGATGTCGCGGACCCCGGAGGCGGCCGGACAGACGGGGTGGTTGGCAAACGACCAGTCGACGTACCGGGCGATGTAGAGATCAAGCACGCCGTCGCCGTCGAGATCGGCCCAGCCGGCGCTCGAACTCCAGCGATCGTCGGCACCGCCGGGAGCCGGTGCGGCCACAAACGTGCCATCCCCCATGTTGCGCCAGAATTGCGGCACGCCGTATCCGGTCACGATGAAGTCGGAAAAGCCGTCGTTGTCGTGGTCGCCGACGGCCACCCCGTGGGAATAGAGGGAGTGATCGGCAATCCCGGCCTCTCCGGCGACCGGCCGGAAAGCCCGGCCATCACGGCTGCGAAACAACTGGCAGGGAA
>CANGIH010000356.1 GCA_947453875.1 Planctomycetaceae bacterium
AACAGCATGAACAGCCCGAACATGGCATAGATGTCGAGGTTCGTCCGAAGCAGGATCAACGACAGGATGGCGAACGGGATCGTGAGGGGGATGGCGAGGAGAATCGTGATCGGATGGACGAGGCTCTCGAACTGGGCGGCCAGGATCATGTACATGAAGAGGAAGGCGAGGCCGAAGGCGATGACGAAGTTGGCCATCGTGTCGTTGAGGTTTTTTGCCTGGCCGATGAACTCCCAGCGGTAGTCGGCGGGAAGGTCGAGCGTCTTGACGAACGCCGCCAGATCGGCGACCCCCTCGCCGAGCGCCTTCCCCTCGAGGTTGGCCGACACCACGACCTGCCGCTGCCTCGAGAATCGCTCGATGGTGCTCGGCCCCTGTGCCTCCTCGAAATCGGCCACATTGCCCAGTTCCACCACGCCGATTCCCGGCTTCGAGGATGGCACCGTCAGCCTGGCGATGTCGGCCGGATCGTCGCGGAACCCACGGTCGGCGCGGAGCCAGACGTCATACTGCTGATCGGCCTCCTTGTAGGTGCTCACCGGAAATCCGCCGACGAGGACATTCGTCGTCGCGGAGATCGCCTGCACGGAAACGCCCAATTCACTCGCCCGCTCACGGTTGGGGACGATCCGCACCTCCGGCTTGCGGAACGACAGGCTCGTGTCGACGTCCACATAGGATCCCTGCGCACGCATCCAATCGGTGATCGCCTGCGAATAGGCCTGGAGTTTCTCCATGTCGGGGCCGCGGAGATTGAGATCGATCATCACTTGCCGGAACCCCGACGCTGAAATCGCCGCCACGTCCTGCACCGCCGCACGGAGGTCGGGGTAGTCGACGAGGACCTTCCGGGCGTCCTGCATGACGTCAAACTGGCTGTATTCCCGCTCGCCGAGATCGACCAGGCGGCAGTAGATCCCGGCCCGTGTCACCTCCCCCTGGCCGCGGGAGGTGCGGCCGCTGGTGTCGCCGATCGTGGTGAAGGTCTTCGTCACACCACGGAGCGAGCGGAGACGCTGTTCGACTTCGGAAAGCAGTTCGTCGGCCCGATCAAGCGAGGTGCCCTCCGGCAGCGTCACCACCACCTCGAATTCGCTGGTGTCGTCGCGGGGGACGAAGTCTTTGCCGACGATCCCCATCAGGGTCGGCGTCGAGGCGAACACACCGACGGAGAGAAGGACGATGAGCCAGCGGTGCCGCAGCGAGAACCGCAGCGCTGCCATGTAGAAGCCTTCCACCATCCGCCACACGGCCCCACCCTTGGTCGCATTGTGGCCGTCCTCGGCCTTGAGAAACCGCGAGCAGAGCGCAGGCGTCATCGTGAACGAGATCGCCATGCTCATGAGGATCGAGAAGGAGACGACGTAGCCGAAAGAGACGAAGAACCGCCCCACCCGGCCCCCCATGAAGATCACCGGGATGAAGATCACCAGCAGGGAGAAGGTGGTGGCCAGGACCGCCAGGGCGATCTCCGCGGTGGCCGAGGACGCCGCCTCGCGGGCCGACAGGCCATATTCCTCCATGTGACGGAAGATGTTTTCGTGTACCACCACGGCGTCGTCGACGACGATGCCGATCGCGAGGATCAGCCCGAGCATCGTGATGTTGTTGATCGTGAACCCGCAGACATCCATGAACGCGAACGTGGCGATCATCGAGGTGGGGATCGAGAGTGTGGCGATGAGCGTCGTGCGCCAATCGCGCATGAACAGCAGGATCGTGAGGCTGACGAGCACCGCGGCCAGCAGCAGGTGGACCTTCACCTCGTGGATCGAATTCTCGATGAACCGCGACTGGTCGCGGATCACCTGCACCTGAACATCGTCCGGCAGCACCGCCCTGATCTCGTCGAGCCGATGCTTGACCGCCTCGACGACCGCGACGGTGTTGGTCCCCGACTGCTTCTGGACGATGAGGCTGACGGCGACGTCGCCGGCGGAGTCGGGATCCGAAGCCTTGCGGGATAGCGCCCCCGTGGCGGCCGTCCACAAGCGACTCAAGCCGCGTGGCTCCTCGATCGAGTCGGTGACGGTGCCGATGTCCTGGACTCGGATCGGCTGCCCATGGCGATTGGCGATGATGAGCTGCGCAAAATCGGCCGGGTCGCGGATCCGGCCCATCGTTCGCAGCACCACCTCTTTCGGCCCCTGATCGATCCTGCCCCCCGGCTGCTCCTGATTTTCCCTGGTGATCGCCTGCCGGACATCCTCGATCGTGAGATTGTCATATTTCTGCAGCCGGTCGGTGTCGATCGAGATCTGGATCGCACGCTGACGGCCGCCGACGAGGATCACCGCCCCGACCCCGGGGAGCGACTCGAGATCCTCCTTGATCCGCTTGCGGGCGATCTCCGTGATCTCACGGGGGTCGCGGCGGCCGGAGATGGCGAGGGTCAGCACGGGGGCCGCATCGAGTGCGAACTTGTCGATGATCGGCGCGTCGGTCCCGTCGGGCAGCTGCCCGAGGATCGTCCGCACTTTGGCATCGACCTCCTGGGCGGCGACGGCGCCGTTTTTCTCGAGGACGAACTCGACCGCCACCTGCGACATCCCTTCCTTCGTCGTCGAACGGAGCTGCTCGATGCCGGAGACCGTGTTGACGATCTCCTCGATCGGCTTCGTGACGCCGGTTTCCATCTCCTCGACGCTCGCGCCGCGGAGGGTGGTCGTCACGGTGACCAGGGGGAGGTCGACATTGGGAAAGAGATCGACGCCGAGGCGCGGGTAGGCGGCCAGGCCGAGGACGATCGGGGCGATGACGAGCATCGCCGTGAACACCGGCCGGCGGATGCAGACATCCCAGACGGTCATGGTGACGCCCCCGGCGCATTCCCGCGGACCCGCACCGCGGCGCCATCGGTGATCTGGGCGTGGCCCGAGGTGACCACGGCGGCTCCAGCCGGGATGTCGCGGGGAATTTCGATCCACCGTCGCCCCTGCGAGCCTCCTGACGGCATGCCCGGCGCGGCGTCCTCCTCCGCGACGTCGAGGCGGACTCCGGGCTCCACTGCCACCGCCAGGGCCCTGCCATCGACGACCATGAAGAGCTTCGTGACCCCGGCAAAGCGCACGAGCGCCTCCTCGGGAACGGTGACCGCGTCGGCCCGACGTTCGAGAAGGATCGATGCCTTGGCGAACGATCCGGGCTTGAGCCTGTGGTCGGCGTTCGGAACCTGAACTTCGACATCGAAGGTACGGCTGGCGGTGTCGATCGTGGGGTTCACGCGGACGACATGCCCGATCACCGGGACGCCAGGCAGGCTCTCCACCGCCAGATCGACCTCCTGCCCCGGCTTCACCGCGGACGCATACCGTTCCGGCACGGCGGCCTTGAGCTTGAGGACGTCCTCGACGACGAGCTTGAAGAGCACCGCGGGAGGGGTGGAGCGGACCACCTCCCCCTCCGACACGTGCCGCGCCGCCACCGTAAACGACCGGGCGAGCGCCGCCTCCGAGGCGACTTCCACGGCGACCGTCCCCGGCACGGGAAAGGTGTGGATCTCGATCGCCGGAGCGACGACACGCGTATCGGCGAGCCGTTTCTGCGCCGTCGCCAGCACCGCCTCCCGGTGCCGCACGGCAGCCAAGGCCTGCTCGACCTCCAGAAGC
>CANGIH010000357.1 GCA_947453875.1 Planctomycetaceae bacterium
GCATCAGGCAGACGGCGAGGACGAACAGGAGGGATCGCATCGAAGGCTCCGGGGAAACCGTCCGTTCAGTATCGCTTCGGATGGCCATCAACCCAAGTCAGGGGAAATGTCCGCCGCCTCCGCGGAGAGTCACTCCTTCCGCGGCCTACCCCGCTTCGGGGCTCGAGCGGGCTCCTCGCCCTCATCAGCCTTCCAGCGGCCATGCTCCCGGAGACAGCGGCGGAGGAGAAACTCCACCTGTGCGTTGACGCTCCGCATGTCGTCATCGGCCCAGCGCCGCAGGGCGGCGAGCACCTTCGGGTCGATCCGCAGCAGGAATGCGTCACGGGAAGACACGACGACAATCGCTCCGGGGCATGGGGGGGCCGGTAGGGCCGTCAGTTGTACAGCGTGCCGGTGTTGACGACAGGCTGCGCGTGACGATCGCTGCAGAGGACGACGAGCAGATTCGAGACCATCGCCGCCTTCCGTTCGTCGTCGAGTTCGACGATCTTCTCCCTCGAGAGATGATCAAGGGCCATCTGCACCATGGTCACCGCCCCTTCGACGATCTTCGAGCGGGCGGCGACGATCGCCGAAGCCTGCTGCCGTTGAAGCATCGCCGCCGCGATCTCGGCAGCGTAGGCCAAGTGGCTGATGCGGGCCTCGATCACCTCCACCCCGGCCTGGTCGAGCCGTTCTTGGATGTCGGCCCTGAGTTGTTTGCAGATCTCCTCGGTGTTACCACGGAGCGACATCTCGTGATCTTCGCTGTCGTAGGGGTAGCGCATCGCCAGCGAACGCAGCGCCGCCTCGCTCTGCACGGCGACGAAGTCCTCGTAATCCTGGACGTGAAAGGTCGCCTCGGCTGTGTTCACCACTCGCCACACCACCACGGCCGAGATCTCGACCGGGTTGCCATGGAGGTCGTTGACCTTCGACGGGCGGCCGTGGGTCCGCCCCTGCTCCTCCACGACCTTCCCCGTGGCGTCCTTCTTCTCGGGCGTCCGCGAAGACCCGGTCTCGAAGTTGCGGATCCGCAACGAGATCGGCCGCTTGGTGTAGAAGGGATTGACCCAGTAGAAGCCGGTCTCACGAACGGTGCCCGCATACTCCCCGAAGAGGGAGCAGACACGGGCCTCGTTGGGGGCCACCGCGATCAGGCCAGAGAGAACCAGCACCCCGGCGATGATCGTCGGCACGAGCAGGAAGGGGATCACAACCGGCGATCCCGCCAGCAGCGCCCCCGGAATGATGACCAAGGGGGAAGCGAGGAGCGCCAGACCAAGCCACAGCCGGCTCCATCCGGACATCGGTCGCAGCGGCACCTCGGCAATCGTCACGGCCGGATTCTGCGCATGGGTTGCTGGCGTCGGTTGCATGGATATCCCCTGAAAATAACCGCCTGAGAAGGACCGTGCGGAGCCTCGCCCCGCCAGATTCCGGAGTGACATCTAAATGATATCACTTTAAACCTGCCGAGGCAAATGGCCTGCATCAGGGGTGCCGGCGGCGTGGACACAGCCGGACGTCAGCCGGCGTGCGGCGGGCGAATCGTCCGCTTTCCCATCCAGGGCACGAGGGCCTCGGGCACGGTGATGGTGCCGTCGGCCTGCTGGTAATTCTCGATCACGGCGATAATCGCGCGGCTCATCGCGATGGCCGTGCCGTTGAGAGTGTGGACGAAGTTCGTCCCCTTCTCGCCCCCCTTGCGATAGCGGATCGACAGCCGCCTGGCTTGGTAGTCGGTGCAGTTGGAGGTGCTCGTCACCTCGCCCCACTCCCCCTTTTCGCCCCGCCCCGGCATCCAAGCCTCGAGGTCGAACTTCCGGTACGCCGGGCCGCCGAGATCGCCGCTGGGGGTATCGATCACCCGGTAGGGAATGCCGAGACCGTCAAACAGTTCGCACTCCAGCTCGAGCAGCTCGCCATGCATGCTCTCGCTCTGATCGGGGAGGGTGAAGGCGAACATCTCCACCTTCGTGAACTGGTGAACACGGTACAGGCCGCGGGTCGCGCGGCCGTGGGCTCCGGCCTCGGTGCGGAAGCAGTGGCTGATGCCGCACAGTCGCAACGGCAGCTCCTCGGCCTCGAAGATCCGCTCGTGCATCGCCCCTCCGAGCGTGATCTCGGCGGTGGCCACGAGCGACAGATCGCTGCCGGTGATCGAGTAGATCTGCGTCTCGGGGCCGCGTGGCATGAAGCCCGTCCCCTCGAGGATGCTGTCCCTCGCCAGATCGGGCGTCGTCATCACGGTGAAGCCCTTGCGCTGCAGAAGCTCGACGCAGTACCGCGTCAGCGCGAGTTCCAGGAGCACACCGTCGTTGGTGAGGAAGTAGAAGCCGTGCCCGGCCACCTTGGCTCCGGCATCGAAATCAAAGAGTTTCAAATTCGCCCCGAGCTCGACATGGTCGAGGGGCTTGAAGGAAAACTCCGGCAGCAGCGCCTTTCCTCGCCGGAACTCCACCGCCGCATCCTCGCCACCGGTCGGCGCGGCGGGGTGGGTGAGGTTGGGGATCGCCCGGAGGATAGCGTCGGACTCGGCCACGATCTCGGCCTGCCGGGCCTCGAGGGCGCCGACCTCCTCGCGGAGCCGGCGCCCCTCCGCCTTGAGGGCATCGCGCTGGGCCGCATCGGCCGCCTTGCCGATCGATTTGCTCACCTGTCCGGCCTGCTGATTGAGCCGGTCGATGTCGGCCTGGAGCTGCCGCCGCAGCCGGTCGAGATCGGCGAAGCGGGCGACGTCGGCCGAGGAACCCCGGTGGCGGCAGTTGGTGGTGATCAGGTCGATGTTGTCGGCGACGAAACGGCGGTCGAGCACGGGCTGAATCTCCGGGGCAGGCGGCGGACCGTCGAATGGGCGTATACTGCCCTGCTCAGACGTCCGAACAGGGGGAAGTGTGCCAGACCGATGCCCATCGCCGCCAGTGCCACTCCCGACCCGACCGACGACGACAGCGCCCCCCAGTCGAGCGACGCTCCCGCTGCGGGGACCGCGGTGGCGATCCCGGAGCCGCCACCAGCCCAGACCGATCGGCCGGCGACTGCTTCGGGCGACACGCGGCCCAAGCGGCAGCCCCGCTACCATGTCGTCCTCTGGAACGACGACGATCACACCTACCAGTACGTGATCGACATGCTTCGCACGCTCTTCGGGCATCCCCCGGAACGTGGTCTGTCACTGGCCCGCGAGGTCGACACCCAGGGGCGGGTGACCGTGCTCACCACCACCAGGGAGCATGCCGAGCTCAAGCGAGATCAGGTGCATGCCTTCGGCGCCGATCGTCTGGTGGCCCGTTCCAAGGGCTCGATGAAGGCTTCGATCGAACCAGAGTCCTGAAGTTCCGTGGACGGCTGCCGTCCCCGTCCATTCCTGGAGTGTCC
The DNA here is from genome assembly GCA_947453875.1 of Planctomycetaceae bacterium. GTDB lineage: Bacteria > Planctomycetota > Planctomycetia > Pirellulales > UBA1268 > QWOP01. Next base: position 3,364 of record CANGIH010000357.1, read on the forward strand.
GATGTCCACCCCGGCATCCGCCGGCTACGTCACCGACGTCGCCTATATCCCCGGTTTCTATCCCCACCTCGCCCCGACCGCGTTGCGGTATGTGGCGATGCTCAATCGCGTTGCGCCCCCCAGGGTCGCGGAGCGTTTTCGTTATCTGGAGCTCGGCTGCGGACTGGGGAGGTCGCTGACGACGCTCGCCGCCGCCAATCCCGACGGCGACTTCATCGGCGTCGATATCAACCCCGAGCA
>CANGIH010000358.1 GCA_947453875.1 Planctomycetaceae bacterium
CGGGGTGAACTCCATCGGCACCGCCGGCAGCGTGGCGGCGGCGCGAAAAGCCCTGGAGACGCTCTCTCCGGACGTGATCTTTCTCGACATGGAGATGCCCGGGGGCACGGGGCTCGACTTGTTGCCGAGCGTGCCTGAGGGGACGCAGGTGGTGTTTGTCACGGCCTATGAGAAGTATGCGGTGGAGGCCTTCGCGGCTGCAGCGCTTGACTATCTCGTGAAGCCGGTCAACCCGGAGCGGCTCTCCGAGACGCTGCGAAGGGTGAAGAAGGTCGCTGACCTGCAGCGCCTGCAGCCGACCGCAGCGAGCGAGACGAGCCCCGGGGAAGCGGACGATGATGAGATCCCGGTCGCTAGCCCCGCGGGGCCGGCTCCAATCGGGCTCGGCGACACGATTCACTTGCGGCTGCGCCATACGAAGCGAATGGCGGCCGTGGCTATCGATGACATCTGCTGGATCGAGTCGCTCCGAAACTACACGCGCGTCTGCCTGCGGAACCCGGGCCGCATCCACCTCTTCAGGCGACGGTTGGGGGAGTGGGAAATCGACCTACCAGCCGGCTTGTTTGCCCGCCTGGGGAGATCGCTGCTTGTCCGCACCGACGCGATCCAAGAAACCGAGTGGAAGTCGCGCAACGACAAGGTCTTGAAGTTCGGGGCCGGCGTCGAGCCGCTCGTCATCGGCCGGCTCGCCGCGATGCGGCTGCGCGACATCCTCGAGGGCGAGGGGGAAGCGGCGCCGTGAGCTGAGAAGGGACGCCCGCTGCCGCTCGGCTTGCGATCAGCCGCAGGGGCGCGTCCAGCCAGTTTGGACGGTGCGTGCCTCACTTCCCCCCTTGGCTCCCGGTATTCATGCCCTCCGCGCCGCAGCTTGACAGCCGTCTTCGCGGCAGAGACCATGGCAGGTGAACATCCGTATCTTTTCGGGGGAGCTTTCCGATGACCGCCGAGGCCCTTCGCGATTGGATGCAGCGTCGTCCCTTTCAGCCGTTTCGCATCACGATGTCGAGAGGTGACGCCTACGACATCAGGCATCCCGAGATGGCGTTCCTCACCCGGGCTGAAATCATCATCGGCCTGGGGGAACGGGGCGGAATCCCCTCCCGCCACCGCACGGTATCGCTGCTCCACGTGACCGCTGCCGAGCCGATCGACTCTTCCGCCGCAGCCTGATCAGGGCGAAGAGGCGCCAGCCACGAAACCTCACTTGAAAAAACCGAGGGCGGAGAGGGCTCCCTGACTTGAGAAGGGAAAGCCGTCGCTGCTCGGCTTGCCATCGGCCCCGGGCCAAAAGGCCATTTCCGACGGGCCGAGGGCGGTGCTCGGCCCCGGAGGCCGGGGGGACACGCTGCCGGCACCTTGTCGGCCGAGGTTTTCTTGGTTCAACTGAAGGTTTGAGATTCTCATGAGTGTCCTCCGGCGGCCGCGTGCGGCGGCCGGGGGTGGAATGCTCACAGGGGGAAATCCCTGGAGCGGATCCCGTCCGATCGATCTGTCGGCCGGGTGGGGCTCGGTCGGATCGGGCTTTTCAGAACGAGTGAACAAAGGGCTCGCAATGCGTTCGACCGTCTTCGCCGTGGCAGCGCTTGCGTTCCTGCGGATCGTCATCGGCATGCACTTCTTCCTCGAGGGGATGAGCCACCTCCGCGACCCCTCCTGGTCGAGCGCCGGCTTCCGCCGGGCCGCGGTGGGGCCGCTGGCCGAGAAATACCGGGCCGACCTCCCGCAGACCGGCAACTGGAAGGGGACGCTCCACACCGTCGATGGCCGTGACGCCAAAGAGGCTGCGGCCGACTGGCAAAGGAGCGTCGTGGCCGGTTGGGAGGCGTTGCTCGCCCGTCGGGAAAAGCTCGTTCCCCTTGCCGGCCCTCAGCAGGCCGACACGAAGCAGGCCCTCGACGCGGCTGTGGCCACGCTCGAGGCGACGGTCGATTCGTGGGGGGAGGATCTTGTCGACTACCGGCTTCAGGTCGCGCGCCTCGAAACAGCCGAACGCTCCCCCGCCGCCTCCGCCATCCCCTACGCCCGCGACCGGGTGGCCAAGAAGCGGAAGGAGATCGCCGGCAAGGAGAATGCCTGGATGCAGGAGGCGGCGGCCATCGGCGAGAAACTCGTCGCCGACTGGGATGCTCTCCTCTCCGCCGACCAACTCGCCAAGGTGTCTGCCGCGGCCGAGCCGAGCCCCCTCTGGAAGGCCGATCGCTTCGTGAGCTGGTCGCTGGTCACAATCGGGGCCTGCCTGGTGCTTGGATTCCTCGTGAAGTTCAACGCCATGGGGGCGGTCTTCTTCCTCGCAAGCGTCGTCGCCTCCCAGCCTTTCTGGGTGGCCGGGGCCCAGTCGACCTACGATCAGTGGGTCGAAATCGCGGCCCTCCTCGTCATTGCCTGCGTGCCGATCGGCGGCTGGAGCGGGCTCGACTACTTCCTCAAATCGTGCTGTGCCTCGTGGTGCGGCCAAAAACCACTCAAGGTGCGCGGATGAACCTGACGGAAGGCCAGAAGCAGATCGGCAAAGAGAACTTCAGCGACGTCGTCGCGGTGACGCGCCGTGACTTCCTCGGCGGCACCGTCGCCGCGGGCCTCGCCTCGGGGGCCGGTTTGGGCTCGCTCTACTTCGGCTACGGCCGCAGCGTCGGCAACCCACTCCGCGTCGGATTTCTCGGCACCGGCGACGAGGGGAGCGTGCTCCTGGGCGCCCACACCCCCGACTACCTCCAGGTGGTCGGGATCGCCGACATCCGCCCCTACAACGTCTTCCGCGCCTTCCATGGCGACGTCTCGAGCCCCAGCGCCAACACCGCCCGGCCGGGGCTGATGGCGAAATACAAGTGGAAGACCGAGGACGAGGCGCGGAAGAACGTGAAGGTCTACGGGGCCTATCAGGATCTCCTCGCCGACCCCGACATCGAGGCGGTCGTGATCGCGCTGCCCCTCCACCTCCATTCCGTCGCCGCCATTCAGGCGATGCGGGCGGGGAAGCATGTGCTGACGGAGAAGCTGATGGGGCACTCGATCCACGAGTGCAAGGAGATGGGGAGGGTTTCCCGCGAAACGGGCAAGATCCTCGCCACCGGCCACCAGCGCCACTACAGCATCCTCTACGACAACGCCGTCCACACGATCGGCAAGGCGAAGCTCCTCGGCGATCTCCACTCGATCCGGGCCCAGTGGCACCGGGGCAACCTCCCCGGCAAGGATTCCTGGAAGCCGCCGATGCCGGGCGACGATGGGTCGCTGAAAAAGCTCGCCGGCTGGAAGAAGGATCTCGAGAACGCCAAACCCGCCGACATCGATTCGCTCCAGAAGCGGATCGCCCAGATGGAGGCCCAGATCCTCGACAAGGATGTCGACGCGGAGAAGTTTGGCTACACGCAGATGACCCTCGGCGACGGCTCGACGCGGACGCCGCTCGAGGAGCTGATCCGCTGGCGGCTCTGGAACCGCACCGGCGGCGGCCTGATGGCCGAGCTCGGCAGCCACCAGCTCGACGCGGCGGGGATCTTCGTCTCGGCGATGCGCGGCGACGGGCAGAAGGTGAAGCCGCTGACCGTGACGGCCGTCGGCAACCGGAGCATCTTCCCGGCCGACCGCGAGATCGACG
>CANGIH010000359.1 GCA_947453875.1 Planctomycetaceae bacterium
TCGCGCTTCGCGTAGTCGAGCCAAAATCGTCCCGGCCCGACGAGATTCGCATCCTGAACCGCAACACGCAGATGGCGGTAGTTGTTCTCAGCCCATTCCTTCGTCGGAGCGAGCGTGCGGTAGAGGGAACGGAGGCCGAGGTCGTTTTTGGCAAAATAGGAATAAGCATCCACCCCTCGCTCATGATCCTCGCCCGGCTGCCTCTTCCACTTGGAGCGAGTGACCTCCTCACCATCCTTGCCGGCGATGCGGCGGCCGAGCGAATTCTTTCGGAGGCGGTTATCCCGCGTGTCATCAGGTGTTTTCTTGCTGTCCGAAAGATCACCGAGGGCCTGACCAGCGGCCAGTCCAGCACGCTCTTCGAGAAGCAGTTCAGGGCGGTCGGCAGCATCTCCAAACGCATCATCGGCCAGGGCGCGGCCTGCCATGCCTCCCTGGCCGCCGCCCCCCATCCCTCCCATGACGCCGCCCATCGGGCCCTGCGGCGACGTGTCGTCGAACCAGACGGCATCCACTTCGCCCGCCGCCACGGTGCCGAATCGATCGGCCGTGTCGAGAACGCTAGCGGCGACAGCCGCCTCGAAGAGGGCCCGGCGGCGCTCGGCGTCGGGGGGGAGCAGCGCGAGGGTGTCGGCCAGATGGCGCTCGGTCCGCGGCCGATCGGCAGCCACGCGCTCAGCGAGGAGGACGCGCTCGATCGTATTGAGCTGCCCGTAGGCCCATGGCTCGAGGTACCGAGCGAGATCGTCCTCGAGGAGCCAGTGATCGAGGAACGTCCGGTCTTTCTTCGACTGGAGCCCCGGGAGCACGACCGCGCGGAAGAACGCCGGATCCTTCTTGAAGAGGAAGACGTGTAGTTCGTGGCAGGCGTGCTCGGAATAGAGCTTCTTCTTCTCGGTCTCGTCGAGCTTCGGCCAGCGGAGGAGAAAGGCAAACGTCACCAGATCGGGGCTCTTCGTGAGCGCGCCGTAGAGCGCAAACACCTTCGCGAGGCTGTCGTAGGCCTCGAACCGGCTCGCCGCCACATCCGCGAGTTCAAAGTCGTTTCCGTCGGCCTTGCCCGGCTCGACGATCGTCACTTTGTGCTGCTGAATGAAGTGTTTGTGAGGATCGAGCGGCGTGCGGAGCCGGAGGTCGGCAAGAAGCGGAGACGCGGCGGGAAGGGCGACGCTGCGGACGAGCGTTTGCGTCGGATCGACGACGCACACCGTCACCTCTTGATGGACGCCAAGCTTCTCGAGCGGAATCCGGATCGTGCCGTCGGCATCGGGGACGAGGTTCGTCACGACGAACCCTCCGGCGGCGAGGAAGTCGAGATCGGAAAAGCTCTCCGTCGCGGCAGTCCCCGCCACCTTCGCCGGATCAGCTGCCGCTTGGATGCTCGCCGGCGGCGGCTCGGCCCGCGCAAACTCATCTCCCGCTTGGGCGTCCTGCTTCGCAGTCTGCGTGTCGTCGATCGCCCAGGGATGGAGGAGGAGGCTCGGCCGGTCGACCATCGCCCCGGCAAATGGTTCCCGGGCACGACGGCGGAGGATGTAGCTGATCTCGTCGCCGAGATTCCGGCCGCTGACATACGCCGAGGTGTACGCCCCCTGGGCATAGGCCCACGGCTCCGCCCCGCGCACCTTCGCGAGATTCCCAAAGAGGTCGAAGTCGGGCGTCATCCGGGTGGCGATGAGATGGACGCGTGTGAACGGGTTCGTGGCTTTCAGTTGGACCACGAGATCGGCCCCATCCGGGGCGATGCGCTCGAGCGCCGTCGGCAAAAGCCGCGGCGCCTCGAGCTGCCGGAAGGGCCCCACGTAGAGATCATCGATGCGCTCGCCGGCGGTGATCCGGACCACGATCCGCGCGCCGCTGCCCTTCATGAACAGGTCGTAATCGCCGCTAGGAAGATCCGAAAGGACGAGATTCCCATCCTCGATTGCCGCATGCTCGAAGCGGTCGACGGAAAAACTGCCGCCGCGGAGTTCGTAGAGCGACACTTCGTCGCGCGCCGGCTTTCCAGCGGGGGCACCGGTGCGGGAAATGCCCCGCGGCAGATACGGCACGCGGACCGGCTCACCGACTCGGCCATGCACCGTCTCCCGAAACGCGACCCGATCGGGGAGGAGCGGCCAGGTGTGGGACGTCCCTTCGGGCCCTTGGGCGGTGATCGTGTCGATGGCGGCGGCGCCAGCCGTGGGGAGAGCCCCCAGGTCGATCGCCCCCTGCTTGTCAGTCTTGAGCGTGAACGACGCCGGGTGGCGGAAGTCGCGGGCATGAAGCGTGATCATCACCGGCCGCGACGACCGCGGCTCCCCCGTCTTCCCGCGGACTTCGACAAACATGCGGTCACCGGAGCGGACGAGAAACAGATCCTCGACCTTGTCGGTGCGGTCGATCGCGTTGACGGCGAACGTCTGGCTCGCGGAGAGCTCAAGCGGTTCTCCGCCGGCGGTCAGCCGCTTCACCTTCCCCGACAGGGTGAAGGTGACGGTCGCGAGCCGCTGCGGCACGAGAAACTCGTAGGCCCGCTCCCGGTCTTCGAAGAGCTCGAAATCGAGCACTTCCTTGGTCGCCGGCACGCCGTCGAGATCGACCGAGTGGATCGTCAGCTTCGGCGACTCGAGCGCCGAAAGCGACACCGGCCGGCCGTTGACGAGGAGCGCCGGACGGAGAAGCACCTCGGCGGTGGCCCGCGTCCGCAGGCTCTCCCGGTCGACATGGAAGCCGGCGCGGAGTTCGTGCGATTCGCCGGCATGCTCGAAGAAGTCGAGGCTCGTGATCTCCGTCTCGCCGTCCTCAGAGGGAATCGCCGCCGTGACGACGATCGGCTTGCGGCCGGGGGCGGTGCTCAAGGGGACGAGGATCGTGCCGTCGTCGCCACTGGAATACTCCTGCCCCTCGAGGACGAGCTTGCATTTGGTCACCTTGCGGCCGGCATCGTCGAGGACCGTGAACCGTTGGCCTTGAGCGCCGCCGACGACGAGCGGGCGCAGCCGCCCCTTCCGCACCAGCGCCCGGCTCGATCGGCCGTTGCCGACGAAGTCGACCACGTACACGCCCGGCTTCGAAAGCTGCGGGAGATCGACATGGCGGACGCGCCGCAGGAGCGCGTCGTCGTTCGATTTCATCACAAACTCCACCGTCGGTGTCAGGCCGTCGAGGGGGATGTCAGTGTCGATCTCCTTGCGGTGCTCGAGGAAGTGGCCGCGGGTGTTGATCTCGAAGATCCGTACCGCCAATTCCGGGACGTTCTTCACGACCAGATCGAGGGCCACCGGCGCATCGGCCCGAAACGACGGCGGATTCGTGGGAAGAAACTCGATGTCGACCCGGTCACGGAGGGCCCGGTAGGCCGCCGGGCCGAGAACCGCCGCATGCCCCTCTTTCTCGCCGAGGCCGCCAGTCAGCTTCGTCTCGGCAAACAGCCGGGCGAGGTAGTCCCCTTCGACCAGTGGGGCAAACTCCCGACCGTCGGCCGCGTCGACGAGATAATGCGCAAGCATCGTCCGCACGAGCGGCTCGTCGTTGCCGATCGGTGGCAGGAGCGAGCCTTCGAACGCCATCCCGAGCTGGCAGGGGAAGGCCCGGGCGAGATCGGTCGCCA
>CANGIH010000360.1 GCA_947453875.1 Planctomycetaceae bacterium
CTGTCGAGCAAAGACATCTGGATCGCCCGACCGGCCCCCTCGGGCATCGGCTGCGACCAGGTCCTCCCGGTCGACATCGAGGCGATCATGAAGGGGGGGGCGACGGCCACCAATTACCAGATTCTTCCCGGGGACCGGGTGTTCATCGCCCAAGACCCCTGGATCGCCTTCAACGGAATCATCGAGAAGGTCACTGCACCGTTCGAGCAGATCCTCGGCACCTCGCTCCTGGGCGTGCAGACCGTGCAGACCTTCAACCGCCTCCCCTTCGGCTTCAACCCGAACTCAGGATTCTGCTGGGTGGCTCGCGAAGTCTACGGTGCCGAGAACCCGAAGTGGCTTCTCTTCCGGGCCTGGCTGCTGACCGAAGCACCGATCTGGCTGCGTGACGCCTACGGGACCCATGGCGAATCGTTCGCCGCCTGGATCCACGACAAGCCGGTCATGAAGGCGATCGTGAGGGGATTGATGGATGCCGTGCTCGCCTGGCGGGCAGCCGACCTGGCCGTCCGCCACGGAATCCCCGCGGTTGGCGAGCCCACGACGGCCGACATCGATCGCTGAAAATCTTCCCTGGAGCGAGTCCCGGGACGTCGGCCCACGACTTCCCCGTGCTCTCCACGACTGCCCGACGTAGAATGATCTCGACCAGCCGAGTGCCTTCCTCCCACACCATGACCGCATGAGGATGTCTGCCATGCCCCGCTCACGCACCGGGACGCTCCGACTCGTCCTCCCTGTCGCCCTCGGCATGCTCGTCGTCGCGGTCGCCCCTGCTGCTGCCCGGGCTCAGGGCGCTGGCAAGCTCCCGTTTTCCGACTATCAGGGGCCCCGCGGCATGAGCCCCTACAACGCCCTCGGATTCCAGGGGAATAATCCGACCACCGGTGGCACGCTCGGCGCTTTTCAGAACGTCGTCCGGCCTCAGCAACTTCAGGCGGCCCAGCTTCAGCAACAGCAAGTGCAGGGCCGGCAACTCAGCGGGCTCCAGAGCCAGATGCGTTCGATGCAGCGGGGCTCGGGGCAACCGCAGACGACGATTCGCTCCACCGGCCATCAGGCCACGTTCATGAACATGTCCCACTTCTATCCCCGATGACGCCGCGTCCCGGCCAGGTTTACCAATCGCCCCGAGCAGGTTCTCCACCGCCCGCTCGAGTGATCGAGGGCTTGTCGTGCCTGACGACGCTGGCGACGGCCATCCTCCTCTCAACGACGCTGGCCATCTCTGGAACCGGCGTGCCCGTCGCGGCCAATCCAGCCGACCCGCCTGCCGACGAACCGGCATCCGGGGAAGACTTCGCCCCCCGGCCGAGGATGCGCTCCCTCGATGCCACCGCGAGCGGCGACACCATCCCGTCGCAGCGTGCGATGGTCGATGCCCGCGCCCGATTCAAACGGCGTTTTGGCACCCCTGGATCGCGGGCAAGGACTTCGGCCGGTGCCCTCCACGCCGTCGATGCGCTCCTTGCGGCCGCGATCAGCGAGCCTGATGCGGCGCTCAAATGGATGATTCTCGACGAGGCCCGGCGTCTGGGCGTGGCAGCGGGCAGCGCGGTCGCCGTCACAAGATCGATCCGCTTGGCCTCGGCGGAATTCGATTTCGACGCGGTGGCCCTCGAATACCGTTCGCTCCTCGAAATCCCTCTGCGGGCCCTCGATCCGGTCCGGGCCCGTGATCTCGCGCGATCCGCCGAAGGGGTGGCCACGCTCGCCGAGACCGATCTCCGGCCCGACCTTGCCGTGCTTGCTCAGGCTCTGGCCGTGCGGGCATGGCAGAGAACGGGCGACAACGCAGCCACGCTCAAAGCGGCACAACGCCACGACGCTCTCGAGTCGGTTCGTGTCGGCGAGGCGTCGGGACGCTGAAGGGTCGTGGATACATTGACGACCGGGGACCACGAGGCCCGCACTCCCCCTGCCGCAGCGAGGAACCGGCGGAAGGCTCAGTTGTCGAACGGACGGCGGGGCGAACCGCCACGCTTTGCCGGACCGCCTTCCTCGGGACCATCGATGAGGCGGGAGGGCTCCGCGGCAGGAGCGTCGCCGTCAGACGCCTCCTGGGCGTCTCCTTCCTGCATCGACTGCCGCTCGCGCCAAGGTGTGCCAGCCTCATAACTGGCAAGCTCATCCTCGAGTTGTGTGCGGACCCCAGATGCCTCGTCGCTGGCCTCGACTGCCTTGCGGCTGTACGTGCGGGCCTGGTCGAAATCCCCGCTTTCGGCGTAGGCAGCGGCGAGCGTGCTGATCACATGGGGCTCCTCCCATTGGGTCTTCTCGCAAGCCTTCGTGGCGATCCCGATCGCCCGCGTGCCGTCCCGGAGGGTGTCATCCGGACTGGTGGCCAAGACCCAGGCGAGATTGTTGAGCACGCCAGTGTTGTCCGGCTGGAGTTCCATCGCCTCCTCGAGATCGGCCACCGCCGCCGTATGGTCGCCGATGGAGATCGCGGCATCACTTCGGCCACGGAGGGAGAGAAAGTGCGCGGGATCGATCTCGAGTGCGCGGGAAAAACGACGGATCGCCTCGCGGGGCTGCTTGGCGGCCAGATAGAGAAGCCCCAACTGGCCGACGAGCGTCGCATCTTCAGGGGCCTGGCGGACGAGCCGACGGAAGTCGGCGATGGCCGCTGGGTAATCCCCCTGATCTGCCGCGAGCAGCCCCCGGAGTTCGAGCGCCGAAGGATGGTCGGGGTGGCGTGAGAGCGCCCTCTCGAGATCCCTGCGAGCAGCATCGCTGTCCCCTCCCTGGTGGTGAATCCGGGCCCGGAGCACGAGCGGTTCGGCGGCGTCGGGCACCACCCTTAGCGCGGAGTCGAGGTCGGACATCGCCTTGGGAAGATCCCCCTGGGAGGCGAACAGCCTGCCGCGCTGGAAGAGGATGTCAGCCGACTCTGGATCGATCGCGAGCGCCTTGTCGAACGTCGCCAGAGCCTCATCAGTCCGCTGGGCCATCACCAGCGCGAGGCCACGGACCTCACGGAGACGGATGTCGTCGGGCTTCTCCTCGATGGCGACGTCGAGGTCTGCGAGCGCCGCATCCTCGTCCCCTTGCATGAGATGGAACAGCCCCCGGGTGCGCCTGACATCGACGTCACGCGGCGCCAGTTCGACAGCTTTGTCGTACTGTGCCCGGCGTTCCTCCGGTTCCTCGTCGGCAAGATTGCCGAGGACCACGTGGGCCTGGGCGGTCTGCAGCGGATCCTCCCCGTCGAGTTCGACGGCCCGACGCGCCGCAGCGAGCGCCCGGCGACGATCGCCACCAGGCAACGATTCCAACCTCGCGATCATCGCCTGAGCGGCCGCAAGGCCGTCATCACGCTGCACGACCTCGCCGAGATCACGCAGCGCGAAGGCCCGCATCCTCTCCCACTGCTGCTCCGCTTCAGGCGGCCCCCCGAAGAGCGCATCGCTGATCATCGCCGCCCGGTCGACGAGCGTGCCGGTGTAGAGGTCGTTGGCAAACTTCCGCGACCTCTCGTCGAGTCCCTTGCGGAGTGCCGATCGGACAAGTTCGAGAACCTTTTCGAAATCATCGAGCGAATTTGCGGCGAGCTTCGCATCGACCGCCGCATCGAGATCATCCTGCCC
>CANGIH010000361.1 GCA_947453875.1 Planctomycetaceae bacterium
AGACCGGGACGGGAAGCAGCATCATCGGCGGTATCTACATCTTCGGTGGCGATCCGATGCAGCTCGACCTCAACACGAGCTGGATGCGGACAAAGATCGCCTGGGGCAATCGCTACGAAGGTGGCTGGATCTACGACAACCGCGGCGTGCTCCTCACCTACTCCGACCTTGGAAGCCAGTCGCAGAGCTTCCAGACCAACAGCGAATTTGCCGCCTCCTCGCCGACGCAGACCTTCACCCAGCAGTCGGCATCGGGCAACGGCACGACCGGCGGCATCGGCAACGCGATCATCACCACGACGATCACCTCCGAGAGCCCTCCGCCCGATCACCTCATCGCCCAGAAGCTCACCCAGAACAACAACACCGAGATCCAGAGCGGCGGTGCGGCGATGATGATCCGCCGTGAGCTCGGCCGGCGGGGGAGTGGCACCAACGCCACGTTCACCTTCGGTCCCCGGTATGTCCAGGTGGCCGACCGTTACCACATCGGCTACGAGAGCAACCAGTACCGCTTCAACTCCACCGGCGGCGGCGGTGGTGGTGGCGGCGGGAACAACAACCAGGGTGGCGGCGGGAACACCAACCAGGGTGGTGGCGGGAACACCAACCAGGGTGGTGGCGGCAACACCGGCAACACGGGCGGTGGCAACACCGGCAACACCGGCAACACCAACCAAGGTGGTGGTGGTGGCCTCAACGGCGGCGGTCAGTTCGGCGGCAACAACGGCAACCAGAGCATCATCTACAACTCGGGGCCGGCCGGGAACGTGCTGGGGATCACCGGTGTCGACACCCTCACCGGCCAGGGCTACGGCACGCCGCTCCAGACCGGTGCCTGGCAGACCAACACCTACAACAACATGGTTGGGCCGGAGTTCGGCATGCTCTTCGAGAGCAACTACGGCCGCTTCACCTTCACCAGCGGGCTCAAGTTCACCGCGGCCTTCAACTGGCAGAACAACCTCTACCAGGGCTCAAACTTCCCCGAGAGCATGGGGGCCGACTACCTCCGGGCGACCTTCTCCCCCTCGACGACCTACACCTCCGACGGGACCAACGGCAACCAGACGACGACCCTCGCCGGTCCGCCGCTCTTCCTGCAGGTCTACCCGGTCGGCCAGAGCAACGCCACCAACGCTGCCAGCCACACGTTTGTCTTCTCGCCGATCGGCGAATGGCGGTTCGGCGGGCAGTACAAGGTTAGTCAGGCGATCAACCTCCGGGCCGGCTACACCGGCATGTGGCTGGGAAGCATTGCCCGTGCCTCGACGAACACCGGCTACATCAGCCAGAAGAAGCCGGTGCAGTATGCCGAGCCGATGGATCCGTCCGCCCCGGCGAGCCTTTCGAATCCCTGGGTGGTGAAGACCTCGACCCCCGACGGTGTCGGTGGGACTCAGGTCAGCCCGACCTACAACCGGATCGGACCGGTGGTCGGTGGCCAGGAGTACGTGTTCGTCAACGGCGTCGACTTCGGTGTCGAGATCAAGTACTGATCCGCCCGGTCCAACCCAACGTGGTCATCGCCGTTGGCATTCGCTGGGGAGCGATGCCAACGGCGATCCCGTTGTTGCAGGTCACCGTCAGCCCTGGTCAAAGCCAACGCCGATCCAGCCGGCGGTCGCCCCCCGCGACTGGGAGAGCGTGTCGAGCCGGTCGGCGAGCGGTTGCCAGAGCCGCTCGCGGGCGGCCGATGCGATCCCCTCGGGGAGTTCGCTCGGCAGGCCGGCGGAGTCGACCTGAACAAAGCCCATCAGGCCGTCCATCCAGGGGAGGTCATGGCCGGCAAGCGGCATCCCCACCACGCCGACGACGAGGTAGCACTGCCGCACCTGGAGGATCGCTCCCCGCAGTTCGACAAGCGCCCCCACCGGCACGCTTCGCCGGCATTCGAGCGACACCACCCGGCGGAGCATGAGGTTGGCCACCGGGCCCACCCCGCGCGTGCCGGCCGCGTACGCCGCCTCGAGCGCGTAGCGGAGGAGGCTCCCGGCGTAGAGGGTGCCGTGGTGGTTGGCGTCGGCCGGGAGGACGAGCCGGTGACTGATGGTTTCGGTGGGGCCCTGCATTGCCGCAGGTTATAGCAGGGAAGGGGCGAGGCGTCCCGCCACTCACCAGCCACTCACCGCCACCCCCCGCGGAGGTGCCGCCCGTGAGAACGACGGATCGATCTTCAGCAGCTCCTCCCGCATGATCGCGACCGTCCGCCGGATCTGATCAGGGGTGTGCTTGGAGGTGATGAAGAACCGCAGCCGGGCCGCGCGTTCCTCGACCGCCGGGTAGAGGATCGGCTGGACGCTGATCCCCCTGGCGAAGAGGGCCCGCGACAGCTTCAGGCTGTTGATCGAGTTGCCGAGGATCACCGGGATGATCGCCGTGCCGCCGGCCGAGCCCGTGTCGAACCCGGCTTCCCGGGCCAGCTGGAGGAAGAGGCGGGAATTGGCATGGAGCTTCGTCACCCGGTCGGGCTGCCGCTCGAGGAGCCGCAACGCCCCCAGCGCCGCCCCCGCCGCCGCCGGCGGCAGGCCGACGGAGTAAACGAATCCGGGGACGGTGTATTTCAGCCAGCGGACAAGCGACCGGGTGCCGGCGATGTAGCCGCCGCAGCTGCCCAGTGCCTTGGAGAGCGTGCCCATCCACAGATCGACATCGGTGGGATCGACGCCGAAGTGCTCGGCCATGCCCCGGCCATTCGGCCCCATCACGCCGATCGAGTGGGCCTCGTCGACCATGAGGAGCGCCTTGTGCTTCTTCGCCAGCGCCACGAAGCGCGGCAGGTCGGAGAAGTCGCCATCCATGCTGTAGACCCCCTCGATCACCACGAGCACGCGGCGGTACTGGCCACGCACCTGGCGGAGGAGCTGCTCGGCGGCCTCGAAGTCGTTGTGGGGGAAGGGACGACGACGGGCACCGGAGAGGATCGCCCCCTGGAGGAGGCTGTTGTGGGCGAGGGCGTCGTGGAGGACCAGGTCGCCCGGGCCGACGACATGGCCGATGACCGTCTCGTTGGTGGCGTGGCCACCGACGAAGGTGATCGAATCCTCGACGCCGATCACGCGGGCGATCGCCTGTTCGAGCTCGCGGTGGATCACCTTCTCGCCGGAGACCAGCCGGCTCGCCGAGACGCTCGAGCCGTAGCGGTCGAGCGCCGCCTTCGCCGCCGCGGTCACCTCCGGCTCCCCGGACATCCCGAGGTAGTTGTAGGTGGCCCAGCTGATCATCTCCCGGCCGCCGATCAGCGTGCGGTCGTTGGTGAGCCCCTCGTGGACGCCGAAGTAGGGATCCTCGAGGCCGGCATCGCGGACGAGCTTGAAATTCTGCTCGAGCGCCCGCACCTCGGGAAACTCGGCGATGTCCCAGGCCTCGCGGGGGATGTCGTGGGTCACGGCGGTGACCGCCGGATGCTGGGGGCCTGTCCCGGTGGACGAGGCCGGGGCGAACCGGCCGGCGGCGGGGAGATTCGCAGCCGGCATGTGATCGAGGATCGCCTCCGCCACCTCGCGGCAGGTTTCGATCTGAGGGAGCACCTGCTCGGGGAAGCGTCCCCCGTAGGTCTCCTCGAGCCCGGTGACGATCTCCATCCG
>CANGIH010000362.1 GCA_947453875.1 Planctomycetaceae bacterium
ACTTCGTGATTGGATAGAGCGTGAAGCCAGCCCAGTAACCGGCGTCGAGAACGGGCTTGATCGTCTGCTCCTCGACATGGTCGATCCAGATCCGCTCCGGATCGACCTTCATCCCGGCGAGAACCTCGAGCACCTTCTTCGTGCCGTGCGCCTTGTCGGCCAGATGGGGCGTATGGATGAGGACGAGTTGGCCGTGCTTCATCGCCAGATCGACGTGGGCCTCAAGCGACGCGATCTCGTTCTTCGTCGACTTGTGGAGCCCCGTCTCACCGACACCGAGGACCGTGGGCTTGGCGAAAAACTCGGGGAAGTGCTCGAGGACCTCGCGGGTCAGGGTGGGATTCTCCGCCTCCTTGGGGTTCACCGCCACCCAGCAGAAGTGACGGATGCCGTACTGGGCGGCACGCGTCGGCTCGAACTCGCTGATCTGGCGGAAGTAGTCGATGAAGGTTTCGGGATAGAGCCGGTCGAAGCCGGCCCAGAACGCCGGTTCGGCGACCGCGACCACGCCGCTCATGGCCATCCGCTCGTAGTCCTGGGCGGTGCGGGCGATGGCGTGGTAGTGGGGCTGGATGATCTGCATGGCACGGATTCCCCGGTCGGTGTCGTTTGGGAGATGAGGTGAGGTGAGGTCAGGGGCGGCTTTGGCCAGCGTCGTGGTGCCGCGCGTCGCCGGAGTGTCCGATCAGCCGGTGGCAAACAGGTCGAGGAGGGCGACGGTGCGGTCCTGGGCCGGTTTCGGGTCGGCGGCGATCGCCAGCGCCTTGCGGAGCAGCGTGATCTTCTGCTCGGTCGCGGCGGCGCCGTTGCCGCCGCTGCGCTGCATGGCCGCGTCGTAGCGATCCATCATCGCCGCGATCTCGAGGATCTGGTGCCTCGACTCGAGGAAGTAGTTTTCGACAACCTGCAGCGGGGTGAGCATGGCAGCCTCCGGAAAACAGCGGGCAGACAGGGGAATCATACCCCCGCGATTCGGTCTGGGCAGGGGCCGTCCGTGGGCATGGATGGCCCTATTTGCCGCGAGGATCGCAGCCGTGGCATCATCCACTCCCGGGCGGCACCACCGGGCCGGGGCGGCGCCAGCCAGGAAAAATCGCTTGGAAGAAACGAGGCGTTCAATGGTCACCACCAGCCTGGCTCCCCATGGTCGTTCGTTCTGCCCGGCGCGGCTCCACTTCCTCGCATGGCTCGCCCTCCTGCCGGCGCTCGTGGTCCGGGGGGCGGAGCCCTCCGCGACGGCGGAACTTCCGGTCCGCGAGGTGAGCGTGTTCAAGGATGGCCATGCGTTTGTCGTCCACCGTGGCAAAGTGGCGGTCGATGCCAAAGGGAGCGCCGTCCTCCGCCATCTCCCTGCTCCGGTGATGGGGACGTTCTGGGCCGGCGCGACCGACGAGGGGGTCGGGTTGGCCGCCGTTACCGCGTCGCAGGGCAGGGTGAGGGTCGAGCGGACGGCGCTCTCGCTCAAGGAGCTCGTCGACGCCAATCCCGGCGCGGAGGTGCTCGTCACCGAGGTCCCGCCCCCCAACCGCGATCCGGTTCCCTATGAGGCGACGATCCTGCCGGCGCCGATGCAGAGCTCGGAGGAGCTCGAATCGCTCGCGCCGCCTGGCGACGGCCCCAAGCTGCCGGTCGCCTCCGATCTCGTCTTCCTCAGGACTGACGCCGGCACCCGCGTCCTCCCTCTCTCTCGCATCCAGGACATCACGTTCCGTGCGGGGCCTGCCGCGAAGCTCGGCCGCGAGGAACTCCGCAGCACGCTCACCCTCAGCATGATCCGCCGCGGCGCGGCAGATGGCGTCACGACACTCGAAGAGGGCGAAGCCGGCGTCGGGCTGATGTATGTCCAGCGGGGTCTCCGTTGGATTCCCTCCTACCGGGTCGAACTCGACGGCAACGGGCAGGCCCGCGTCTGGCTCCAGGCGACGCTCGTCAACGATCTGGTCGATCTCGACGACGTCACCTGCAACCTCGTTGTCGGTGTCCCCACGTTCGCTCTGCAAGGTTCCGCCGACCCGATCGGCCTGGAGCAGGCGGCGGCGCGTCTCGCGCAGGCGGTCACCCTCGACAACGGCAACCGCTTCGGCAACTTCTACGCCAATTCGATGATGTCGCAGGTAGCCGGCGCGGCCGGAGGGGGTGTGGCGCCCGCACCGGAGGCTGACGCGGGCGGAGCGAATGGCGAGAAGACGGAGGATCTCTATGTCTTCCGCCTCGAGCATGTGAGCCTTAAAAAAGGAGAGCGGATGGTGGTGCCGGTGAGCGTCGGCTCCCTCCCCTACCGTGACTTCTTCAAGCTCGATATCCCCTTCGTTCCCCCTGCCGAATTCATCCAGCAACTCGACCCTCGCCAGGGGGCGGAGTTTGCGCGCCTCATGGCGGCGCCGAAGGCGGTCCATACAATCCGCCTCTCCAACACCGGCAAGGCGCCCCTGACGACGGCTCCGGCGCTCGTGATGCGCGATGGCCGCGTCCTCGCGCAGGGGATGCTCAGCTATACGTCACCAGGTGCCGAGGTCGATCTTGTCGTCACCACGGCCGTCGACATCCGCGTGACGAAGGAGGAGCGGGAGTCGCGCCGCGTCCCCAATGCCCAGAACTGGAACGGCGAGCAGCTGGCCAGGCTCGAGCTCACCGGCGAATTGACGCTCAAGAACCTCCGCGGCCAGCCGGTCGACATCGAGGTGGTGCGGCACGTTTTCGGCGCTGTCGAATCGGCCGATCACGACGGTGTCATCGAGCGGGTCAATGTTCTCGAGGATCTCTCCCTCTTCGGGCAGACCGCCGGGCCGGCGGGCCCGGGGCGGGGCGGCCCGGCAGGATTCGGCTGGTTCAACTGGCCCCCGTGGTGGCGGCACTCCAACGGTGCGGCGCGGATCCGTTGGCAAGTGCGGCTCGACCCGGGCGAGGAGACGTCGCTTGGCTATGCGTGGAGCTACTACGGGCGGTAGGGGAGGGGCCTCCTGGCCAGGCCCTACAGCTGCGTCGGGTTGGGTGCGTCGCCGTAGACCGCCTTCGGATCGAAGGCCTTTTCATGTTCCATGAATTCGAGCGTCGCTCCCGCTCCCCGCTCCGTGCCGACCGGTACCTTGCGGTAGAAGCAGGAGCGGTAGCCGACGTGGCAGCTGGCGCCACCGGGGATCGCGACCCGGAGCCAGACACAGTCCTGGTCGTCGTCGATCCGCATCTCGACGACCTTTTGCACGAGGCCGCTGGTCGCTCCCTTGTGCCACAGCTGCTGGCGGCTGCGGCTCCAGTAGTGGGCCTCCCCCGATTGAATCGTGCGGGCGAGCGCCTCCCGGTTCATCATCCCCACCATCAGCACCTCGCCGGAGGTGAAGTCGGTGGTCACGCAGGGGATCAGCCCCTGGGCGTCGAACTTCGGGGCCAGTTCGTTCCCCTCCTCGACCTGTTCGACGGTGCGGCGGGCTCCGAAGAGATCGGCGGACGGGTTCGGGCTTTCGGGGGTCACGATGGATCTCGGTGCGGGGGGGGCAGGGGGCAGGGCGGCGCCGGTAAGCCGACACTCCTCAGTATCCCGGTTCTCGGCGTGTGTCAACGAGCGGTCGTGGCC
>CANGIH010000363.1 GCA_947453875.1 Planctomycetaceae bacterium
AGAGCAGCGCCACCTGGAGGCGCACCTTCGCATCTCGGTCGGTGGCAAGCGAGCACACCTTGTGGCGGACCTCCGGCGACAGGCTCTCCCCCACGAATGTCACCGCCACTTCGCGAACTCGGCTGTGCGGGTCGGCAAGCGCTGTAAGGGAGAGATCTGCCGGAAACTTGTCCATCCGGACAAGCGTCGCGATCGCCTGCACTCGTGCCTCTGGTCGGGACGCGGAGCGGACGACGTCGACGAGCAGCGTCGCGGCCGCGTTTTGAGCCGCCGCGTCCGACTCGTGGAGGATGCGGCGCATCGCATGGTCACGCTGCCAGGTGTTGCCGCTCTTCACGAGCGCGACGAGATCTGCCGGCGTCTGAGCCGCGACCACGGCCGCCGGAAAGCGGGCGGGGGGAGCGTCCGTGCGGACGACGCGCCAAATCCGGCCGCGGTCGTCGCCGAGCCGGTATTTTGGCAGCATCTCCGCGCGTCCCTCGGGGGGCAGCCAGTCGGGATGCTCGATCATGGCCCGATACATGTCGGCGACATAGAGCGCGCCATCGGGCCCGATCCGCGTCATCACCGGGCGGCACCAGCGGTCGTCGCTGGCAAAGAAATCGGTCGGCCCCTCCTCGTCGGGCCAGCGCGCTGAGAAGCTCGCGCTATCGTCGACAAGCTCGTTGTGCTGGACGAGGTTGTGGAACGGCTCGCAGGTCAAGGCGTGGAGCGTGCCGGGCCCCGCGTCAAAGAGCGTCCCGTTGCCGTCGATCGTGCTCCCACAGGCCGACGTGTATCGCCCCGACTGCTCGAACGAATGAAACCGCTTCTCCGGCGTGCTCGCCGGGCGCACCGGCGGGCTGTTGGCGCCGACGACGTGCCGGATCGTCTGCTCCGGGGCGACGAACCGATTGCGGGCCGCAGCAGCCTCAGGGATCACCCACTGCCAGAGAGGATTGGCGTTTTGCGTGCCAAACCAGTGGCCGAACGGGTCGCGGTTGCGGCCGAATTGCGATGGCCCCGACTCGATCCACACCGAGCCCGAATCGGGATGGAAGCGAAAGTCGTGGCTGCCGAGGGTGACCTGCCGGCCGTTCCGATGCGAGGTGATCACCGTGTCGGTGCCATGGCCGGGATGATGGCCGCCGCTGGCACACCACAGCAGGCCGTCGAGGCCGAGGCGAAGGCCGTTGACGCGGAGCTGCTGGTTCCCCTCCATAAAGCCTTCTATTAAGACGTCGCGGCGATCGCACACGCCGTCGCCGTCTTCATCGGCGAGAAAGAGGATCTGCGGCGCGGCGGTGACGATCACGCCGTCACGCCACACGGCGATGCCGTTGGGGAAGGAAAGCCCCTCGGCAAACAGCCGACTGGTCTCGTACCGGCCGTCGCCGTCGGTGTCTTCAAGGCGCCGGACGCGGCCGCCGGGCGCACCGTTGCCATCCATGCCGGAGGGATAATCGGCCATCTCCACCACCCACAACCGCCCCTGCGCGTCCCAATCGAAGGCCACCGGATCGAGCACCTCCGGCTCGCTGGCGACAAGCTCGACTCGGTAACCTGCCGGCACGCGGATCCCGAGACGCGTCTCCTCTGGGCTCCGCGGGCCGTCGTCTGCCACAGGCGCGGGCTGCGGCTCACCAACCTTCTGCCCGCTCGCGGCGAAGAGCGCCGCGGCCTCACGCGCCTCGAGTGCCCGATCGAAGATCGCCACCTCCGCGAGCCGACCGGCGAGAGGGGCAAAGTTATCACTGCGGCTCCCGAGGAAGATCTCCCGCGAGTCGGGCGCCGTTACTTCAAGCGTGCCGTCGAACTCCGGCTCTTCTTGCCCGTTGAGCCACACCGTCGCCTCCTCTCCGCGACGGACGAGGACGACATGATTCCAAGTGCCGGGAGGAACGACCGTCCGCCCAACCAGCAGCCCGTTGCGGTCATTTCCGTCGAAGAGGATCAGCTTGCCGGCGCCCCCTGGCACGGCGCTGCCGCCAATGCCGAGGTGGTCACCCGGGGCACCAGCCGCTCCGGCCGGTCCACGCGAAAAGAGGTAGGCGGCCACGGGGCTTGATTCAGGGGAAACGTCACTTCGGAACCAGAAGGCCACGCTCCAATCGTCGTCGAGGGCTTCGTCACGGCCAGCAAGACGGCCACCGCGAAAGGCAGCGCGAGCCTGCGGATGAAAGCCGACCGCACCGGTGGAGACGAGATCGGCTGGCTGCTCGGCAAGCGTCCAACTCCGCGTTGGCCGCAAGGCTGCGAGGAGGGCCGCATGGTCGGTGGGAAACTCCGGCACCCCGGCAAGCCGAGCCTCGCGCTCCTCCGCAGCCCGCTGTCGCTCGGCGGCAGCGGCCCGCTCCGCCCCGATGCCCGATGCCTCCCAGAGCCTCGTGATCGTCTCGCCATCGAGAGCCCGATCGAACAGTGCTACCTCGTCGAGCTTTCCCTGGAGTCGCTCGCCGAGGACGATCTGCGACTCACCCTCGAAGGCCTCTCCGGTAAGCGTCGGCTGCGGGTGGCCATCGACATGGACATCCACGGAGTTGCCTCGGCGGATGACCGCCACCTGGTGCCAGTCGTCGGCGCGAAGACGCACGTCGGTTCGCCGGTCGCCGAGAATCAGACCGAGGGCATGGTCGACGTCCTGGCGGGCCATGAGGGGCTCCGCAGTGAGACCGGTGCAGAGCGTCCCCTGCCGGTCGCTTGCACCGCTTCGCTCACCGAGCCACACCCAGGCAACAAGCGTCGCATCCCCCGCCGCGACCTTGCCGGGAAGCACAAGCCGACCACCGGCCAGATGGACCGCCCGATTGATCGAATCATCACCCGAAAACGCCGAAGGCACGAGCGCCTCGCCAGGGCCGCAGCCGTTCCCTGTGCCGACGCCGGGAAGATACCAGGCGAAGCCGGGGGCGAGCGTCGCCGGCCTCCCACCAGCGACGGCATTTCGCGGTTCGGATCCATCCTCGTCGTCGAGCCGCCAGAGGCCGACGGGCTCGGCTTCGAGCACCGCCTCGGCGGCGGGCCCGTGACGATCGGCAGGCTCGCGCCTCGGCCTCCCCGTCACCTCCTCGAGCGCCGCGACGAGCGTGTCGACGATTTTCGTTTCAGCGGCGACCTCGAGGCCGGCGGTCCGCGCGGGCCAGGTGGTGTAGCCGCCAAGAACATGCTGCTCCGGCGGCGGGATGTAGCCCTCGGCGCCATTGGCAAGCTCCACATTGAAGTGCATCTCCGCGGGGGAGCGGTTGCGGAGCTTGAGTCCGGTGAGGGCAAAGACCTCGTTGGGGAGCGTGGCGATCGTCAGCTCGCCGATGCGGATCGCCTGAAGCTTCACGGTCGTCCGCTTGCGCTCGTCGAGAATGATCGCCTCGCGGGCGTAGACCTCGGGGATGTTTTTGGGAAGGTCGTCGGTGATCCCGGCGGCGATTCCACGGGCCCAGGTGAGCCGGGCCTCGTCGGGCACCCGGTAGCCGAGTTCGATTTCCTTCTCCGTCATCGCGAGGGTGACATCGTCGCGGTGCTCGATCGCTTCGATCACCCCGAGCGCCCTGCGGGCCACGGCGGCGGCATAGTCGTGGATGGCGGTA
>CANGIH010000364.1 GCA_947453875.1 Planctomycetaceae bacterium
ATTCGTTCCCCATCCCCCTGTAGCGCCCCGTCCCCGTCCGGCGATGGAATCGTGCCTGCGAGGCTCCCATGACGTCATCTCTCCCGGTCCCCATCGCGGCTTCGTCCGCCCGCTGCCGGCGGCGCGGGGGCTGGATGGCCTGCGTGCTGTTGGTGGTCGTGGGCTTCGGCGGGGCGTGGGAAGGCGCCGTGCTGGCTCAGGGGAACGACAGCCCGGCCCGCGACAGTTCCACGCGGGAGAAGGCAGTGACACGCGGTCTCGACTGGCTGGTGAAGAAGCAGTCGCGGCGCGGCAGTTGGTCGGCCAACGAGGGACGTTATCCGACCGCGATGACGGCACTTGCCGGGACGGCGATGCTCATGGAGGGATCGACGACCACGCAGGGACGCTATGCGGAGCCGATCCGTCAGGCGGTTGACTACCTCGTGAGCCGGTCGCGGACCAACGGCCTGATCGGTGATCCCAAGGGAGACGATCGCTACACCTACGGCCACGGGTTCTCGATGCTCTTTCTCTCGCAGGTCCTCGGCGAGGAGGAAGACGAGCGGCGTCGTGAGGAACTCGTGCGTGTCCTCGCCAAGGCGGTGGAATTCTCCGGCCGGGCCCAGACCCCCGACGGCGGCTGGGGCTACGTCAGCGCGAAGGACGGCAACAACTTCGATGAGGGGTCGACGACGATCACTCAGGTGCAGGGGCTGCGCGGCTGTCGCAACGCCGGGATTCCGGTGCCGCGCGAGATCATCGACAAGGCGATCGGATACATCCACAAGTGCACCATGCCCGACGGCGGGGTGCAGTACAGCTCGAAGGGAGGGGGCGGCCGTCCAGCCATCTCTGCGGCGGCCATCGCCTGCCTGTTCAACGCCGGCGAATACGACGACACCCACGTGCCGCGGATGCTTGAATACGCCGAGAAGCATCTGGGGAACATCGCCAACAACGGGTTTGGCCACTGGCATTACGCCCACTTCTACTACGCCCAGGTGATGTACCGGGAAGGGGGCAAGAAGTGGATCGGCTACCGCGACCAGATGGACAAGCGTCTGGTGGGAGAGGCCCAGGAGGACCGGGACGGGTTGTTCTGGCCGCAGGGGTACATCGGGCCGGTCTACACCACGGCGACGAACCTCACGATCCTCCAACTGGACAAGGGGACGTTGCCGATTTACCAACGCTGATCGCCCCGTCCGCCATGAACGACTGATCCTCCGCCTTCGTAGACCACTCACGACGATCCCTACGCCGGCCGCCCGGCCCCATCCCGACGACCAGCCCGGAGCCACGCATGCCCCCTTCCGACCGTCCTTCGTCAGGCCACGCCGTGGATCGCTTGCAAGGTTCGGCTGCCGTCGAGCGCCTCCATGAAGCACACGACCGGATCCTCGCCCAACTCTCGCGGGTGATCGTCGGCCAGCATCAGGTGGTCGAGGAATTGCTGATCTCGCTCTTCAGTCGGGGCCACTGCCTGCTCGAAGGGGTGCCCGGTCTCGCCAAGACGCTCCTGGTGAGCACGCTGGCCCGCAGCCTCGACCTCTCCTTCAGTCGCATCCAGTTCACCCCCGACCTGATGCCGGCCGACATCACTGGCACCGACATCCTCGAGGAGGACAAGACCTCCGGCGCGCGGCAGGTGCGTTTTCTGGAGGGGCCGCTGTTCGCCAATGTCGTCCTTGCCGACGAGATCAACCGCACCCCGCCGAAGACGCAGGCGGCGCTGCTCGAGGCGATGCAGGAACGTCAGGTGAGTGTCGGCCGGGTCCGCCACCGCCTCGTCGATCCGTTCTTCGTGCTTGCCACGCAGAATCCCATCGAGCAGGAAGGCACCTACCCGCTGCCCGAGGCGCAGCAGGATCGGTTCATGTTCAAGGTGTTCGTCCGCTATCCGACCTTCGACGAGGAGTTCGAGATTGCCCGCCGCACGACCGGCGCTGCGAGCGAGGAGACCCAGCCGGTGCTCTCGGCGGAGGACATCGTGTCGCTCCAGCGGAGTGTCCGCGAGGTGCCCGTCAGCGACCACCTCGTGCGGTATGCCCTGACCCTCGTCCGCCAGACGCGTTCCGGCGAGAAGGGGGTGCCCGATTTTGTCTCCGACCAGCTGGCCTGGGGGGCCGGCCCCCGCGCGGTGCAGTTCCTGGTCGTCGGCGCCAAGGCCCGTGCCCTCCTCCAGGGGCGCAGTCATGTCACGGTGGAGGACATCCAGGCGCTGGCGGCTCCCGTGCTCCGGCATCGGATCGTCGTCGGCTTCGCCGCGGACAGCGAAGGGGTGACGCCCGACGCGATCATCCGTCGGATCATCGAGAACACCCCGGCCAGAGAGGACGAACTCACGCGTGACCCCCGCTTCCAGACGATTTTTGCATCCTGATGCGATCGCCCGGATCGCGCGGCTGGAGCTGCGCGCCAGGGCGGTGGTCGAGGGTGTTCTCGCCGGTCTCCACAAGAGCCCCTACAAGGGGCAGTCGGTGGAGTTTCTCCAGCACCGTGAGTATGTGCGTGGCGATGACCTGCGCCGTGTCGACTGGAAGGTGTGGGGGCGTCAGGACAGGCTGTACGTAAAGGAGTTCGAGGAGGAGACGAACCTCCGGCTGACGCTGCTAGTCGATGGCTCCGCGAGCATGGATTACAAGTCCGGGGCGCTGTCGAAGTACGACTACGCGGCGACGCTTGCCGCCAGCCTGTCGTGGCTGGCCTTGTCGCACGGCGATGCGGCCGGATGCGCGATGTTTGACGACAAGGTCCGGGCGACGGTCCCGGCACGCACGAAACGGACACAACTGGCGAGCGTCGTCGAGGTGCTGGAAACGCCCCGAGCGGGGCGGTCGACGGCCTTCCTCCCGGTGCTGCGTGGGCTCGCAGAGACGCTGCCTCGCCGCGGGTTGGTGGTGCTGGTGTCGGATCTCCTCGGGGACCGCGAGGGGATGTTCCAGGGGATGCAGTTGTTGCGGAAGCGTGGGCACGACATCGTCCTCCTCCATGTGATGGACGACGACGAACTCGATTTCCCCTTCGAGGGGCCGACCCGCTTCGAGGGGCTGGAGATCCCCGATCACCTTGCCTGCAATCCCCGGGCGCTGCGCGAGGGCTATCTCGCGGCGGTGGGGGAATTCCTGGCCGCGGTCCGCCGTCGGGCGGCCGATCTGAAGTGCGACTACTCCCTGATCCGGACGGGCGAACCGGTCGATGCCGCCCTTGTGAAGTTTCTCTCCCGCCGAGCCAGTCTCGCGGTGTGATCGATCCGTCCTGCGGAGCCGCGGCGTGCCGACGTTCGATTTCCTCCCCTTGCTGTGGTGGGGCCTGCCTCTGGTGGCGGCGCCCATCATCATCCACCTCATCAACCTGCTCAGGCACCGTCGTGTGCCGTGGGCCGCGATGGAATTTCTCCTGGCGAGCCAGAAGAAGTTCCGCACCCGGGTGCTCCTCAAGCAGTGGCTCCTCCTGGCCCTCCGCGTGGCGGCGATCCTCGGCATCGTTCTGGCCATGGCCCAGCCCCGCTGGACGCACGCCCTCGGTCACATCCTCGGCGGAGCCCGTGCCACGCACGTCGTTCTCCTCGACGACA
>CANGIH010000365.1 GCA_947453875.1 Planctomycetaceae bacterium
CGAAGCCTACGGAATCGAAGCGGCGGTGACAGGCGGCGCAGCCGGCGTCGGCCGTGTGCCGGGCGAGCAGCTCGCGGATGCTCGTCGCCCCACGAATATCGGGCTCGACCGCCGGCACCTTGTCAGGCGGAGGAGGAGGAGGCTCGCCGAGGAGCCGCGTCATCACCCAGGCGCCGCGCTTCACCGGCGAGGTCGATGTGCCGTTTGCGGTGACTTTCAAGATCGCCCCCTGCGTCAGTAATCCGCCCCGCGGCGATCCGACGGGGCGCGGCACCGGCCGGACACCTGAGCCACTGACAGCCGGAAGCCCATAGTGCGCCGCAAGACGGTCATTGACGAGGAGGACGTCGTCGTCGACAAGCTTTGCCACGGGAAGATCCGCGCGAAACATACGCTCGACGCTGGCGCGCGTCTCCGAGCCGAGCGACTCGGCGAGGTACTCGTCAAACCGGTATTCGGGAAACAACCGGGCATCGGGCTCGTCGCGCCGCAGATGCCGCAGATCGAGCCAGTGGTCGGTGAATGTTGCCACGAACCGGGCAAACCGCGGGTCGTCGACGAGTCTGTCGGCCTCGGCCACAAGGCCGGCCCGATCGGCTAACCGCCCCTCCCTGGCAGCGGCGACGAGCGTCGCATCGGGGCGGTCGTTCCAGAGAAACAACGACAGCCGGGCCGCGAGGGCCCGGGCACCGTCTCCCCCAGCGGCCACGCCACCACCGCGTGGATCGGCAACAAACAGAAACTCTGGCGAGGCGAGGAGCACGCGGTAGCCGATGAGCATCGCCGCCGTGAACTCCGTCCCCGCGTCGAGCGCCTCGAAGACCAACCCCTCGGCCGGCGCCATGTCGTCGTCAGCCAGCTCACGATCGAACACCCTCGCGGCAAAGGTGCGGAGGAGCCGCCGCGCGTCGTCGGCTTTGTTCCGCGGCACCACCTCCACCGGCAGCGGCCCGCCGGCGGCCGCGCGGATCGGCAGATCGCCAAACAGGATCCGATGCGAGGACGGGGGCCAGACGCCATCATCCGGAGGCAGCGGCCCGACGATCTCGAGCGAGCGGATGGCGACGCCGCGATGGCCCCCGGGCGGGGATGGAGGAAAACGGTAGGTGGGGGTGCCTCCATCGACATTCCGCGCCAGCGGCACCGCCAGCCCAAGTGGGCTCCACTCGATCGTCTGGCCGGCTCGCAGGCGGACGGTCGTCTCGTAGCTGGCCTCCTCTGGAGCTATGTCGAAGAGCCCACCGACAGCCTTGACGTCCCCCGACACGTCGGGCCCCGAAGGGGCACGGGCCCGGAACGTCATCGGCACCGGAGCCGTGGCTGGAACGAGAGAGCGGTCGGCCTGCTGGAGCACGGCCCGGGCTCGGAAGCGAACGCCATAGCGCCCCGATCGCTCGGCGACGAACCCGGCCGGATAGCCATGGTAAGGCCAGTAGGCGGAGCGGAAGATCGCACACTCGACCGTCGCGTCATCGGGGGCTGGAGCGGCGACGGGGAGGGAGTCCTTGGCAAAGTACATCGCCTCCGGTTCACCATAGGCGGTGCCGCCGAAGAGATTCCTGGAGATCGCGGTGAAAGTTTTGGAGTCTGGGGCAGCCACCCCCGGTGCGACGGCAGCGGCGAGGGCGGTATCAATGGCGTCGAGCGTTCCCTCGATCTGAAGGCGCGACAGTTCGAGCCCCGCGGCTGATTTTGGAAACCCGTCACGGAGGCTGTCATCGGGAAGGAGATCGGCGACGTCGAGATCGGGGAGATCGAGGCTCGTCCTGAGCGTCTGCTCGAACTCATGCCGATTGAGCCGCCGCAGCGGCACACGGCCATTAACGCGGATATCGGCACGGTCGACCGACTCGACGACGCCGGCAAGGGCCGCCACCAATTCCGCGCGGAGCGTGTCGTCGAGGTCCTCCCGCTGCGGAGGCATCTCGCCGTCGCGCACCCGGTCATGCATCCGCACCAATCGCTCGATCTGGCCCGGGGAGGAGGCATCGCCGAGAGCCTCCACTGACAGTCCCCCCGCCGCCGTCTGGCCGTCGTGACAATCGGCGCACGCAGAGACGATCAACCGCTTGATGCGGCCGAAGCCTGCCGCCGCGCCGGCTCCCCCATCCCCTCCGCTGGCAATCCCTCCGCCAAACGCGGCGACCATCAGGAGGGCGAACGCGACGGGGCCGGCGGCGGGGACCGACTGCTTGGCAGAGGCTCGTTCCATGAGAATCAATCTACCCGCTGCGGACGGCGATCGGGAAAGTGCGACAGGCCAATGGCAGCAAGGGCCGGGGGCGTGCTAGGTTTTCGACCGCTCCGGAGTCCGCGGCCCCGTTTCCAAGCAAGGTGTCCTGTGCCCACGCTCCTCGACCGGTTGCTCGCCTACGTCCGCATCGACACCCAGGCCGACGAGCATTCGCAGTCGAGCCCCAGCACGCTCAAGCAACTCGACTTGAGCCGACTGCTGGCTCACGAGTGTCGGGCGCTCGGCCTGGCGGATGTGTCGCTCTCCGAGCGTGGAATCGTCTTGGCGACGGTGCCGTCAACGGTCAGCCACGACGCTCCCGCGATCGCCTGGATCGCCCATGTCGACACGTCGCCGGAGACCTCCGGCACGTCCGTCATGCCGATCGTTCACGCCGGCTACCAGGGGGGCGACATCGTCCTTCCCGGCGATCCGACGAAGGTCATCCGTGTCGCCGACAATCCCGAACTCACCGGGCTCGTCGGTTCGACAATCGTCACTTCCGACGGCACGACACTCCTCGGCGCCGACGACAAGGCAGGGGTGGCGGTGATCATGGCGGCGGCGGCGCGGCTCGTCGAACGGCGCGAGGTGCCCCATGGGCCGATCCGGCTCGTCTTCACCTGCGACGAGGAGATCGGCCGCGGCACGCAGCATCTCGACGTGAAGAGCATCGGGGCCGTCGTCGGCTACACCCTCGACGGCTTCGGCAGGGGGGAGATCAACGCCGAGACCTTTTCAGCCGATCTCGCCGTCGTCACCGTCACTGGCATCAATACCCATCCCAGTGTCGGCAAGGGGGTGATCGTCAATGCCATCAAGATCCTCGCCGAGTTTCTTGCTACCCTTCCCAGAGACTTCCTCTCCCCCGAAACGACCGACGGCCGCGACGGCTTTGTGCACCCCTATGCGATCAGCGGCGGCGTCGCCTCGGCCGAGGCCCGGCTGATTCTCCGGGACTTCGAGGAGGAGGGCTTGAAGTCACATGCCGCGGCCCTCGATGCCATCGCCGCACGGCTCCGCACGGCCCACCCCAAAGCCAGGATCGAGGTCAAGGTGACCGAGCAGTACCGCAACATGCGGGAAGGGATCGCCCGGGAACCGCGTGCCCTCGACCTGGCGATCGAAGCCATGTCGATGGTGGGGATCCAACCGAAGCAGACGCCGATCCGCGGCGGCACCGACGGCTCGCTCCTGACGCTCCTCGGCCTTCCCACGCCGAATCTCTCCACCGGCGAACACAACCCCCACTCGCCGCTGGAGTGGACCTGTCTTGAGGAGATGGAGAC
>CANGIH010000366.1 GCA_947453875.1 Planctomycetaceae bacterium
CCGATGGGGGTCTTCGAGATGCCGCCATTCGACGCCGGCACGAAGGCGGTGGCCGACGCGGTCGCCGCCGCGACGGCGAAGGGGGGGGTGACGATCATCGGCGGCGGCGATTCGGCCGCGGCGGTCGAGCAGCTCGGCTACGCCGACAAGGTCAGCCATGTCTCCACCGGTGGCGGCGCGTCGCTTGAAATGCTCGAGGGGAAGTCGTTCGAGACCGTCGCCGTCCTCGACGAGAAGTGATCGACAGCGGATTTGTCGCGTGGACAAGAGCGCCGGAGGGCGTTGTCCAACGGTCGGTCGGGCGCTTGAAAAAGCCGACCGTGCCCTGGGAGGATGCCCGGGGCACGGTCGGCATCAATTGTGGGAGGCGTGTTCGACTTGGAAACGCCCCCTTTGCATGGGCGGTCAGAGACCAGCGGTGTCTCCAGCCCGGTCGGCCGCCCGCCCTGCCGCCAGGGTGATTCCGTCGACATGCTCCCGGTCGGCCGCCGAAAGACGCGCCATCGGCACGGTGGTGTGCCGGCCGGTGGCCTTGAGGATCCGCACCGAGTCGGCGTGAACCTCGACCAGACGCCCCGTCGTGGAGTGACGGCCGGTGTCGTCCTGCCAACGGCGTGACGGCTGCCCCGGCGTGTGGAGGATCCCTGAGTCGAACGGATCGGCTTCTGCCGGAGCCTCTTCCGTGGCCGGTTCTTCCACGGGAGCTTCTTCCGTGTCTTGTTCGTCGGCGGGGGCTTCGTCCATCGCCTCTTCCAGCGGCGACTCAAACCCGTCGTCGGTCGTGGCCGGCTCCTCCGTCATCGGCGCGTCGTCCATCGGCTCATCGGCAGGGGCCTCGAAGCCCTGGTCGGCGGGGGCTTCGAATGCATCGACCGGCAGTCCGGAGTCGTCGTCGCCCTGGGGGGCTTCGAAGGCGTCGGCCTCGTCGGCGGGCACCTCGTCGAAGAGATTGCGGCGCTTCGGCTTCACAGGCGCCGCGGGTGCCTCCTCGATCGTCTCGTCGATCCCTTCCTCCATGGCAGGAGTCTCGAAGGCCGTCGCGTCGTCGTCTTCGGTCGCTGCCGGCACTTCCGACCGCGTGTCGAGATCCGGGGCCGGTTCGACGTCGGCGGCCGAATCCCTCTGCACCGTCTTCGGCTCCCATGGCTCGAGGACGGAGGAGGACGCAGCGGACGGCTCGGGGGTCGGCAGCGTCGGCGCGGCCGTATCGGCGGACGTCGTCGTCGCAGCGGCGCCGGGAATCTCGAGCGGCGTGGCGGCCTCGGGTTCAGGAACTGTTTCGGTGCCAGGGATGGCGGGAGGAGGGACGTCGACAGGACGGGCGGTCGTGGTCGCTCCCCCCATCAGGGCGCCGTAAGGCGTCGTCCCTTCGACGTCGATTGGATCCCCCACGGTCGCCTCGCCACTGCAGGCATCACAGGCGCAGTCGGAGGCGCCGTCGTGGATGATCGCTGCACTGCTGATCACCCCCTCGGAGATGACGACGTCATCCGGTTCGGCGAACGACGTCGTGCAGCAGTCGTCGCCAACCGACTCGACGACCGGCGATGCCCCCCACTGGATGGCCGGAGCAGCCTCGACGATCACCGCGCTCTCGATGACGAACACCACCGGGGCAGGCGCGATGGCAGGGGCAAAGAGAGGTCGATCGTCGATGACGACCGCCCCCGACCAGCCGGGGCCCCATTCGAGGGGCGGGCCGCCGCAGGGGAGCACCGGGCCCCAGGCGACCGGCATGGCATGGCGGGGATGGTGGTGGAGCCACCAGCCGGCCACGGCGGAGTCGAGCGGAATCCAGAAGGTGAGCACGCCCACCAGGAGACCGTGAAGGGATCGTCGCATGGAGCACCTCGTTGCCACGAATGATGATGGGATCGTTGGACAGGGATTCGGGAGGGAGGAGCAGGGTGTCAGCGACACGCCGGAGCCGGTCCGGGCGCTGCCTGGTCACGCTCGATTTGTGGCGGAGCAGGCTGCCGCCGGCTGCATCCCCTCCCTGGTCAGCCGAACAGGCGCGTATGCTACCGGCGGGATCGGGGGCCCCGCAAACGACGCGGCACGGGGCGCCGGGAGATTTTTTTCTCCTGGTCCGGCTGCCGGGCACTCGGCCCTGAGGGTAAAAAAGAAAGGCCGTGGTGGCTTGCGCCACCACGGCCTTCGTGGATCGAACAGGTCGCCGCCTGCGAACGGGGTAGTTCTCTGCGAGACTGACGCGGATCGGGTCTGGGGCGAACCCCGGACTTTTCAGAGGATCCGGATCAACGCTTTGGGTTTGGCACCTCCGACGGGACGCGGCGACCGGTGTTCGAAGATCGGTGTCACCGGCAGGTGGCCTTGGGCGGTCCACTGCGGTGGCGACAGGAAAGGTTTCGACCGTCGGGAGTGGCTGGCTGGAGTCGTTTTCCCGGCTCATCCTCTTTCCATCACGGGCGGTTCCGGTGGTGCCTTTTGTATGGGTGACGCGAGCGAGGGAGAGGGGAATGCGTCCCGGAACGATGTCCGAACGACAATGCACCTCCGCACCGTACGGCCACATTCTCACCAATGCCGGTGTCTGGACGCACGACGGCAGGAGCATCGTCTACGACGTCCGCTCCGATGCGGCCGGGGGGATGTTCGACGGCACGCGGATTGAGCGTGTCGATCTGGCGACCGGGCGGGTCGAGATTCTCCACGAGTCGGCTGACGGCGCCTGTTGTGGCGTCGTCACCGCCAGCCCCGTCGATGACCGGGTGGTGTTCATTCTCGGCCCAGACCACCCCACACCCGACTGGCGCTATGGCCCCGCCCGGCGCCGCGGGGTGATCGTCCGCCCCGGCGCGCCGGGATGCGTCGAGGCCCTCGACGCCCGTGATCTCGTGCCACCGTTCACTCCCGGCGCCCTCCGCGGCGGCACGCACGTCCACCAATTCTCCCCCGACGGACGGCTGGTGAGCTTCACCTACGAGGATGCCCTCCTCGATGCGGCCGCGGACGACGCCCCCCGCGAGCGGAATCTCCGCGCGGTGGGGATGAGCGTCTGCGGGCACCCGGTGACCGTTCCCCGCTCCCATCCGCGTAACCACGACGGCGGCGCATGGAGCGTCCTGGTCAGCGAGCTGAGCGACCATCCTCAGGAGGGGAGCGACGCCATCATCCGGGCCTGCGAGGAGGCCTGGATCGGCACCGCCGGCTACCGGCGCGCCGACGGCAGTCGGCAGCGACGGGCACTCGCCTTCCAGGGCACGGTCGTGGTCCGGGGCGGGGGGACGATCGCGGAGGTGTTCGTCGTCGATCTTCCCGACGACGATGTGAGCGGCACCGGTCATGCGCGGGAAGGGAGCGGTCCGCTTGCAGGCACCGCGACGACGCGCCCTCGTCCTCCGGCGGGGGTCGTGCAGCGCCGGCTCACCTTCACCGCCGATCGGCTTCATCCCGGGCTCCAGGGGCCCCGTCACTGGTTGCGATCGAGCCCCGATGGCGACAGGATCGCGTTCCTCGCCCGCGACGACATCGGCGTGGTGCAGCTGTTCACCGTCAG
>CANGIH010000367.1 GCA_947453875.1 Planctomycetaceae bacterium
AAGAAGGCGACAGCGGGCGGGTGCCCGACCGAGGAAAATCGTGTGATTCTCGGGAAAAAAGCGAAAAACCGAAGAGCGGGCGAAGGGACTCGAACCCTCGACATCCAGCTTGGGAAGCTAGCGCTCTACCAACTGAGCTACGCCCGCGATCGACAGGAGTTTAGCAGATCAATCAGCACATGCACGAGGGGGGCAAAGACCCCGCAATCCCCACCCAACCGCCTGACCCGCGGCCCGGCCAAACGACGCACCGGATTACGGCACCGGGCCGGTCACTGCGGCGGCGGGGAAGCCCCCGGATCTCCCTGCAGCAAACGGCGCAGAACCCGACCGCGACGCGGCGGTGGAGTCTGCTGGCCCGGCTGCTGACCAGACGCTTGAGGATTCGCGGCTTCCGCCGCCGCTCTCTCCGCGCGCCGCCGCGCCACCTCGTCGATCAAGCCCCCCACCAGGTCGATCACCCGATCGGTCTGCGGGCTGTCCGCCATCTGCGGCGCGAGCCGATCCTTGAGCTGATCGAGCATCTCCGCCGTCCCCTGCCTGCCGGCCGACGGCCCGTCGCCACCAACCGGCATCGGCGCCGCTTCCGGCGCATCCGCAATCACACCAGGCTCCGCTTTGCCGCCAGTTCCTTCGCCGCCGGCCGAGGCTTGTGGGCCAACGCCAGGCCGCTTGATCGGCGACCACCCCGGCCGCGGTGGCGGTGGCGGAAGCGACTCCGGCGATCGATCGTCGGTCGCGATCCGATCCGAGTCTGCTGACGCACCGTCGGCATCGGCACCACGTTCGCCGCCGGCGCCAGCCTCCGCGGCCGGTCGGGGCGACCAGTTCGGTCGCGGCGCAGCACCCACCGGCTTGTTCGCCGCCGGGGCGGGTTGCTGGGAGGCGGGACCAGTTTTTGCCACACCGCGGTTCCGTAGTCTGTCGATGACTCCGACGATCACGTCGGCCGTCACGTTGCGGATCGAGCCGTCAAACTCGATCTTCGGCTGGCCGAGCACCCCGCCGATACCGATCGACACGGTCTTGCCGCCGAGCGAGGCGAGCACCGGACGATCAGCCGGCATCTCGGCCGGGATCGGGAGGGCGAGTTTGAGATCGAGCACTTTGTCGTCGAGCCCGACCGACCCACTCGAGGTGACATCCAGGCGGCTCCCGACCTTCGGCAGCGGCACGCCGAACTCGAGCCCCTCGTGCCACACGCGGCGGTCCTCCATGAGGAAGGTGATGCGTGAGTCGTCGGCGACGCGGATCGAGGTGGGAAGCTGGATCCGGCCGGGGATCGCCTCGATGATCCCTGTCACCATCGGACCGGGGCCGAGGTCGACCTCGTGCATCGTCAGCCGGCCGGCGATCCTCGACTTCTCCGGCGCCCCGACAGGAAACGTTCCGCCGTCGATGGAGAGCGAGAAGCGGCCGCCGGTTCGCGTGGCATCGGCGAGCACCGGCGCGATGTAGGCAAGCACGCCCTGCGCCACGCTCGGCTCGAGCTTCGCCTCCTCGAGGATCGTCGTCGGCTCGATCGTCCACTCGCTCGAGTCACCGGAGGACGATTTCGCGAGGCGGAGCACGACGTCGATCGGATCGCTGATCCATGGGTCGGGCGACCAGGGGCCTTCGATGCGCACGATCGCGTCTTCGACATCGAGCTCCATGCGGAGCGGTGTCTTCTTCGGGGCGCCCGGGCTGCTGGCCGGATCGGGCTCGTGCGGATCGACGAACAATCCGGTGACGTTCGAGTTGCGATCCGCGTCGAAGACCATGTGCGTCTCGAGGCCCTCGACACGCACATGGCCGACGTCCCCGCCGGAGAGAAGGAATGCGGCGATTCCGTGCGATGCCTCAATCCGCCGGATCACCACCGGTTCGCGGACGCCGTTTTTCGGAACGACGACAACATCCTCGAACACGATCGGCCCCAGCCAGGTGAAGGTCGCCTTCCGCATCTCCACGGTGCCATGGAGGTTGGGGACGTTGCGGGAAATCCACGCGGTGACCCGCGACGGCTCGGAGAGCCACCAGGGCACCGCCGCTCCCCCGAGCAGGATGACGCCGACGAGCACGAGCGCCGCCGTGCCAAGCCAGCCGGTCCACGCCGACTTCGCAGCTTCAGGGGCAGCAGGAGGCGGAATCGTGGTGGGGGCGGGCATGGCTTGGGGGAGGGGCGATGGGGAAGAAGATGGCTGATCGGGATGCGGGGAGTCGATCATGACCGGACGCCTCCGGGAAGCTGGATGGCCGTCAGAAAACGGGGGCTGGCCAAGGAGGGCTGCAGGGACAGGCATCTATCCTAGCGACGAATCGGGTCGGTCGCCCTTGGCCCACCGCAGGCCCGGGAACGCCGGTGTATCACACGGGCGACACTCTCTACGGGCCATCGGGATGAAAGTGCGGCCGCAGCCTCTTGTTTCTCGCGAAGGCAAGCACGCCGGTGGACCTGCTGTCGCAAAAAAACCGGGCCCCCCTTGCGGGAGGCCCGGTTCTGATCGCACTGGAGCCGTCTTCCACCCGTGTCTCAGGGCAGGCACCGAATGGGTGAATTGACGGAAGGGCTCAGGTGCCCTGGGCGGCCGGGGCGGCCGGGGCCTCGGTCGGAACGCCAACGGTCGGAGCAACCTCGGTCGGAACGCCTTCCGAGATCACGCTGGCGCCGCTGCAGTCGCCGTTCGGGCAGCCACCCGAAACAGCACCACCCTCGACGGCACCGTACTCGACCGAGGAACCGCCGCAGCTCGAGCAACCGCTCGACACGGCACCACCCTCGACGACAGCCGAATCACCACAGCTCGAGCAGCCGCTCGAAGCCGGAGCCGAATCACCACAGCCGCTGTCGCAAGCCGGGGCGGGAGCAGCGGCACCGTGGCAACCACGCGAAGCCTTCTTGGCGTGGAGCTTGGCGAGCAGGCCGCCACGCTTCTTGCCATGGCAGCTGGCAGCCGGAGCGTCAGCAGCCGGAGCCGGAGCAGCCTCACAACCGGCGTCGCAAGCCGGAGCAGCCTCGGCAGCAGCAGCGCCGTGGCAGCCCTTCTTGGCATGGAGCTTGGCAAGCAGACCGCCATGGCAGGACTTCCGGCCGTGGCAGCCGTGGCCGGCGACGGCACCCGAATCACCGCCGACGATGGCGATGGCGACGAGGGCGACGATCATCGCAACCGCGGAACCGAGGAAACGCTTCATCTCTGATCTCCAGGAAGAAAAAATCGGACGCTACGCGAACCGAACAGGCCGTCACGAACCGCTTTCGATCCGGGACGGCCACCGGACCGCTGAAAGACGATGCCGGCCCGGACGGCACACGCCGCCCGGAACGGAGACCTCCCCGACGGAGCGCCCCGACAACCAGCGGCACTCCCCTGTAAGTGCTGCGGGTTGGCGAAAGATTGCCGACTGGGAAATCTGGGTAGAAGGCTATCAGCCGGGGGGGAGGTGTCAAGGACTGCCCCGCGTGGCCCATGCCTGGCTCAGGTGCCCGCGGCAGGAGATTTCGGCCTGCAAAACCAGTCGAGTGTCAATCGC
>CANGIH010000368.1 GCA_947453875.1 Planctomycetaceae bacterium
CGCCCGGGGGAGCCTCCTCGGCTCGACGGTGGCCAACAACGCCGTCACCGGCAACCAGTCGGGGATCGTGCTGGTGTCGGCGTCCAATCTGGCGGTTCGTGATGGCAACCGGGTGATCGGCAGCAGTGCCTTCGGTCTGTACGGCAGCGGTGACTGTGCCGGCACCCTCGTCGAGGGGAATTCGTTCGAGGGCAACTCCAGCGGTGTCGTGCTCGATGCGGCTCAGAATCTCACGGTCGTGAACCTCAACCGGATGGTCTCCAACACCGCCTTCGGCCTCTACGCCAAGGGGCTCTCGACGGGGACGACTGTGACCGGGAACACGATCAGTGGCAATGGACTCGACGTCGAGACCTCGGCCGCGATCGGCGGCGTGTTCCAGCAGTCCTGATCGGGGCTTGGCCTGCCGGGACGCGCGGGTGTCCCGGCAGGCCGGTGGCCGATCCTCTGATGCCCCCGACCGAGTCCATGCAAGCAAGAGGTGCGTCGATGGTCCCGATTCAGCAGACGTTGACGGAGGATGTCGCGATCCGCTGTCGCAGTCGCCGCGGGGAGTCGCTCGAGCTTCCCGGGCGGCTCTTCCTGCCGGGTGATCCCCGGGGGATCGTCCTGTTTGCCCACGGCAGCGGCAGCAGTCGCGCGAGCCCGCGGAATCTCGCCGTGGCGGGGGTTCTCCACGAGGAAAGCCTCGGCACGCTCCTCTTCGATCTCCTCACGCCATCCGAGGCCGACGATCGGGGGAATGTCTTCGATATCGACCTGCTCGCCGAACGCCTTCTGGCCGCCATCGGATACCTGACCGGCTCCGAGGCCACCGCCGCGCTGCCGATCGGGGTTTTCGGGGCGAGCACCGGCGCCGCGGCGGCGCTCGTGGCCGCATCCCGCGAACCACGGGTGCGGGCTGTGGTGTCGCGTGGCGGCAGGCCCGATCTGGCCGGGCCCGCGCTCGGTGAGGTGCACGTGCCGACTCTCCTGATCGTCGGCAGTCGCGACGAGGATGTGCTCGAGCTCAATCGCCGGGCGCTCTCGCACCTGCAGTGTGAGCATCAGATCGTCGTCCTCCGTGGCGCCAGCCATCTCTTCGAGGAAGCCGGAACTCTCGATGAGGTGGCGAAACTCGCCGCGGAATGGTTTCGCCGCTACCTCGTCCCCCACCCGATCTGAATTCCACCGGTTGCCCTGGAAGCCGAAGTCGCTTCCCCTGTCACACGCCGCGGAGAATAGTCTCGATGCCGGATGTCATGTTCCTCGATCGTGAGCAGGCAGGATGGCTGCTTGTCGCCCGGCTCCGCGATCGCTGTCGGGTGCCGGGGGCGGGCGCACGCCCGCTCGTGCTGGCGATTCCGCGCGGCGGGGTGGAGGTGGGGGCGGTGCTGGCCCGCGGGCTCTCGGCCGACCTCGATGTCGTGCTGGCCCGCAAGCTGCGTGCGCCGGGCCGGCCGGAATTGGCTGTCGGAGCGGTTTCGGAGGAGGGCGAGGTGGTGTTCAACAGCTTCGCCCGCTCGCTGCCGGGGGTGGACGATGCATGGATCGACACCGAGAGGGCCTTGCAGATGGCGGAGATCGCGCGGAGGCGGGCGATGTTCCGGGCGGTGCGGCCACAGGCCCCGATCGCCGGCCGGACGGTGATCCTCACCGATGATGGCCTCGCGACCGGGGCGACGATGATCGCGGCGCTGCGGACGGTGCGGGCGGCAGGGGCGG
Organism: Planctomycetaceae bacterium; assembly: GCA_947453875.1. GTDB lineage: Bacteria > Planctomycetota > Planctomycetia > Pirellulales > UBA1268 > QWOP01. The sequence goes on from CANGIH010000368.1 coordinate 1,705, forward strand.
AGCGGATCATCGTCGCGCTGCCGGTGGGCTCGCCTGAGCGGCTCGCCACGATCGAGCGACTATGCGATCGGCTCGAGTGCCTCGAGCAACCCCGCGACTTTATCGCCGTCGGCCAGTACTACCGGTCATTCGAACAGGTGAGCGACGAGCGGGTTGTGGTGCTGCTGCGCGAATTCGGCGTGGCCTCCACCCCGTGGCCATCGCTGCAGGCGTCCGCATCAGCCTGACTGAAAGGTGAGATACCGCCCCCCACAAACATCCTGCCCGAAGTGTTTCCGCCGGACCGTGGAGGTCCGGCCATCCCTTGGAGAGTCACCATGTCCAGCGCGACGGAATCGGAATACGCCCATGTCGGCGAGAGCTGCGGTCTGGCCGACCATGATCACGATCTGGTCCATGAGCTCGGCCGGCGTCTCGACGCCCTCTGGCGGTACGACCAGTACATCGCCAACGCCGGTTGGCGGGAGGAGATCCGCCAGTTCTGGCAGGATGCCAAGAGTCAGGAGAAGCAGGCGATCCAGCGGCTGCGCGAGCTGATCGCCCATGAAGTCCGCCATGGCTGCTTCTGAGTCCTGATACCCCAATCCGGCTTCCCACGCATCGAGGCGGCCGCGGCGTTCCCATCGCGGAGCGGCGCGGCCGCTCTCTGCGCCTCCCAGGCCCCCTTGGAGTCCCTCTTGCCCCACATCTCCCTTTCCTCCCCTCCAAAGCGTTCCTCCCACGGAGACTTCCGATGTCGCTGCCGACCGTTCAGCCCCTCACGTCCGCCACCTTCCGGTCCCTCATGGGCCAGCGTCCCTCGCCCTGCCTGACGATCTATCTTCCCACCCACCGCCCTGGCCCAGAGTCTGCCGCCGATCCGCTGGCCTACCGCAATCTTCTTGACCGCCTGGAGATCTCGCTCACGGCGACACGCAGCCGGTCGGAGACACATCGCCTGCTCGGGCCGTGGCGAAGTCTCGAGCACGATGCGTCGTTCTGGCGGACCGTTGGCGACGGATTCGCCGGATTTGCCTCCCTCGATGGGGCGACGATCGTCCCGCTCGACGGCCGCGTCGAGCCGATGGCCGTGGTGGGGAGGCGCTTCCACACGCTGCCGATCGTCCGCCGGCTGTTCTCCACGGAGCGCTGCCGGGTGGTGGCTCTTACGAGCCGTGTGGCGCGGGTCTACGTCGGCAGGGTGTCGGATTATGGCGAGGAGCGGCTCGAGCCGGAATCGCTCCACGATGGCAGCGGCGCGATCTTTCCCGACGGCATGGTGCTGCGGGAGGCGATCGTCGAAGCGGAGACTGTGGAGCCCCACCGGGTGATGCACGGCATGGGGAATCTCGGCGACGCCGTGCATGGAGGATTCGGGTCGCGGGAGGAAGCGGCGCTTGCCGACACGCGGCGTTTCGTCCGTGCGGTCGCCAAGATGGTGATGGCCACGAATGGAGCCGATCGGTCGCTCCCGCTGATCGTGATCGGCCTGCCCCGCGTGGTCGCCGGATTCGTCGAGGGACTGCCGAGGGGGGCTGGGCCGGTCGATCAGATCGCGATCGATCCCCATGCGCTCTCGATCGCCGAGCTTGGACACTTGGTTGGGGATCGGATGCGGGTGACGCGACAACGTCGCCAGGCCGATCTCGGCGAGCGGTTCCTGGAAGCGCGGGCCCACGGTCGCGCTTCGGGCGACTTCAGCGACATCGCCCGGGCTGCCGTGGCGGGGCGCGTGGAGGTGCTCGTGGTGGAGGAGGGGCGGAGGGAGGCGGGAGCGATCGATCGACGCAGTGGTGCGATCGAGTTTCCTTCA
>CANGIH010000369.1 GCA_947453875.1 Planctomycetaceae bacterium
GCCACCGACACGCCACTCACCTGTCGGCACAACCTCGTCGAAGAGGAAATGATCGCACGCCACGAGCCGGCGCACGGCAGGGTCGGAGGTGAGCGTCGCCGTCGCAGGGAACACCGGACCGAAGTGGGTCACCGCATCGAGGCCCTGCTCCAGATGGAGGGGCCGCGGCTTGCCATCGGGTCCGGTCCGATTCCAGTCATGGAGCCGGTAGGTGACGTCGCTCGATTGTTGAATCTCCGCCACCACCAGTCCGGCACCGATCGCGTGGACGGTTCCGGCAGGGATGAAGATGCAGTCGCCGGCCCGGGGGGCGACCGTATGGAGCACCTCCTCGCACCGTCCCTGGCGGAGGGCTTCGGCGAGTCCGGCGGCATCGACGCCCTCTTTCAGTCCAGCCCACAGACGACTTCCCGGCGCCGCATCGATCACATACCAGGCTTCGGTCTTCCCCTTGTCGGGCGGGTTGAGTCGGGCCGCGCGGGAGTCGTCGGGATGGACCTGCACCGAGAGGTCGCGGCAGGCATCGAGGAACTTGAAGAGGAGCGGGAACGACGCCAAACCGGCATGGCGACCGAGCAGTCCCCGGCCATCGCGGCGGACCAGATCACCGAGCGGCCGGCCGGCGAGTGGCCCGTTGGCCACGACGCTCTGGTCGGCATCGCGGTCGACCACCTCCCAGGACTCGGCGAAGTCGTCGCCGGGGGGGAGGTCGCGGCCGAAGAGCGACGCAAACCGTCTCCCCCCCCACAGATAGCGGCGGTAGATCGGCGTGAAGAGAAGCGGATGGAGCATGGGAGTGATGGAAGGGGCGTGGGGCCGGTGGAACCGTGCCGGGGCACGAACCGGTCAGGAGGGGGCGTACGCTTCCAGCAGACGACCGATCCAGAAGCAGCAGACGCTCGCCAGGAGCATCACCAGCATCTGTCCGAGCGAAATCGCATGCTGCAATTCGAGGATGATCGCCAGCGCCGGGAGCGTCAGGCCGGCCAACTGTGCCAGCCTGCCGCTGGCCCTGATCATGTCACCCATCGGCTTGGGACTCTCCCGGGCGGGGCGCAACCCCTTGTTCACCGGGGCAGCGCCGGCCTGGCGAACTCCCAGGCACCGGCGGCGACGGCCTCGCGGCGGCAGGAGAAATGTGGCAGGTGCTCGACTGATCGGCAAGCCTCGTAGAAGGCGAGATTGTCGCCGGAAAGACCACACAGACGCGTGAATCCCCCCTGCCGGGCCAGACGCTCGCCAACCGCGGCCAGGCCGTCGAGAAGGGCTTCGTCGATCGATTCGATGCCGTCGAGTTCGACCACGACCCGGACCGCGCCATGCTCGCGAACCAACTCCCAGATCCCCTGGCCGAGATCCCCGCCCCGTCGTGGCCGACCAGCCACGGGGGGGGCGAGTCTGACAAACAGCCACTCCGGGCCCTGTTCCACGCCGACGTCAAAGCGATCGATGATCTGGTTCATCTGGAAGTCTCCCTGCCAGGCGTCTGAACTGCCTGCAGCCCAAGTCGGGCCGATCGTGGACGATTGGTCACTCCCGCCACCCTGCCGCTTTCCACCCCACCGGCGCCGGAATCCGATGGCGGAAGGCAAGGGGCATGGGGCCCCGGGAGGGGCGATTTCGGGATCGCGGTCCCGCCGGCGGGCTTCGCACCTTGCCGAAACCCTTCCGGCAGCAATACTTCCGGCAATCGGATTGGTGTTTTCTGTACCCCTTTTCCTGGAGGACACGCATGGGTCGGCATGGCGCGGTGACGTTCAAGGGCAGTCCGCTGACACTGGTGGGCGAGGCGGTGACGATCGGCGCCCCGGCGCCCGATTTCACCCTCACCGGGGATGGCATGCAGGAGATTCGCAAGGCCGACCTCCTCGGCAAGCCGACGATCATCAGCGTCGTCCCCTCGCTCGATACCCCTGTCTGCCAGGTGCAGACGAAGAAATTCAACGAGAGCCTCGCCAAGCTCGGCGACAGGATCAACGCCCTCACCGTCAGCCTCGACCTCCCCTTCGCGATGAAGCGCTTCTGCGGCGCCGAGTCGATCACGACGATGAAGGTGGGGAGCGACTACAAGGACCGCGAGTTCGGCAAGGCTTTCGGCCTCCTCATCGACGAGCTCAAGATCCTCGCCCGCGCTGTCTACGTCCTCGACGCGAAGGGGAACGTCGTCTACGGGGAACTCGTCAAGGAAGTGGCCAGCGAGCCGAACTACGACGCCGCCCAGGCCGCGATTGAGAAGCTTCTCTGATCGAGTCCTGTTCTGAAGCCACGAGAACGGCCGGCCGAACGATTCGGCCGGCCGTTTTTTTTTGGCAACGTTTTCACCGAATCAGGATGAACCTCCCGAGTCGGAACCGAGGGAGGGGTTGCCCGTGTCCTGGGAGCTGGCGTTGCAGGCAAGCGCAGCCATGGATGGCGTAGCGCCCGGCGCCCAACGCCCCCCATCACTTCGCCAGCAGCCCCTCGATCGCGGCCTTTGCCGCGGCGAGCGCCTCGGCGAGTTTGTCGACGAGCTTGCCACCGGCCTGGGCCAGATCGGGCTTGCCTCCCCCCTTCCCGCCGACGATCCCCGCCGGCTCGCGGATCCAGGTGCCCGCCGACAGTCCCCGTTCCTCGAGTTCACGGCTGATGCCGGCGACGAGGGTCACCTTCTCCCCTTCGGCTGAGCCGAGGAAGACCGCCACAGGGCTCGCCTTACGGCGGAGATGATCGATGCACTGCCGCATTGCCGCCACGTCGGCGCCGCCGGCGTTGACGACGACGATCCGGGTGTCGCCGACGGTCGTGGCTGTGGCGATGAGATCGTCCACCGAGAGTGTGGCGGCGGCGGCGGCGGGCTTCGCCTTCTTCAGCTCCTTGAGCTCCTTCGAGAGCGCGGCGAGGCGGGTGGGGAGTTCCGCGGCCGGCACCCGGAGTGTGCCGGCAGCCTCGGCCAGCACCCCCTCCGCATGGCGGAAGCGTTCGAGCGCCTTGAGGCCCGTGATCGCGCTGACGCGTCGGGTGCCCGCGGAAACGCTCTCCTCGCCGGTGATCCGCACCTGGCCGATCTGGCCGCTGTTGCTCACATGGGTGCCGCCGCAGAGCTCGCGGCTCACCTCACCAACAGACACCATCCGGACGACGTCGGGGTACTTCTCGCCGAAGAGCATCATCGCCCCCTCATGGCGGGCGTCGGCCAGCGGGAGCAGTCGCGCGCCCACCGGCACGGCGGCGAGGACGTTGCGATTCACCATCGACTCGATCTGATCGAGCGTCTCCCGGCCGACGGCACTGGAGTGGGAGAAGTCGAAGCGGAGCAGGTCGGCGTCGACCTTCGAGCCCTGCTGGACCGCGTGCCGGCCGAGGTAATGCTGGAGCGCCGCGTGGATCAGATGGGTGGCGGAGTGGGCGCGGCGGATCGCACTCCTGCGGTCTTCGTCGACGATCGCGGTCACCGTGCTTGCGAGGTCGAGCCTGCCGCTGCGCAGGTGGCCGATGTGGAGCATGAAGCCCCCC
>CANGIH010000370.1 GCA_947453875.1 Planctomycetaceae bacterium
GTAGCCGGCCCGGAGCTTGAGCTTATCGGTGGCGCGGTACTGGGCCCCGAGCTGCATCACCCACTGCGGGCGGTAGATGCTCTTGAAGAGTGCGGCGCTGTCCCAATCGAGGAACAGGGCATCGGCAGCGAGCAACAACCGCCGATCCATCAGCGACTCGTTGGAGATTCCCAGGCCGACAGTCTGTGGCAGGCCCATGTCGAGATCGCGCGACCTTGTCTGTTCGAAGAGGATCACTTCGTCCTCGAACCGGAATGCCTGCGTCGAGTGGTAGTAGGCTCCCAGGCGGGTGGCGTCGCCGAGAAGGTAGTCGATGCCAACGCCTCCCCTCAGGGCGTAGGCGTTGGTCATGGCGCTCGTGCCGACGAACGGGCCGGATGTGAAGCCGTCACCGATGAACATCGTCGCCCCCACTGACAGTCGTTCCGTGAGTGCAACGGCCACCGAAGGGGCAAACTCGAGGAACAGGAGATAGGAGGCCGAACCGTTGCTCGCCGGATCCTGAACATAGCTCGAGCCACCACCTGCCGCGCCGAGCACCGCGATGCCGACGGTCGTGGGGAGCGCGAAGCCGTCGAGCTGCTGGGAGACACCGATCGCCGGGACGACCGCGCCCGGGGTGCTGCTCTTCTGCGAGAACGGCTCGACGCCAAGGAGCGGGATCGGATCGGCCTGCGACAGCCGGGCGGTCGGGCCGACGAACGCACCGCCGATGGTGAAGTGGGTTCCCTCGTACTGCGTCAGGGCCGCGGCGTTGCCATTGATCGCGGAGAGGAAGTCCTGCGGTGCCGCCACGCTCGTTCCAGCCATGCCCCCCGAGGCCGGCATGAGCGTGTTGCGGAAGTCGATCCCGTAGGTCTGGGCCGGTGCGGAACGAAGCCCGGTGAAAAGCGAAGCCAGGAGTGCCAGCAGCAGCCATCGCCGGCCATGACCCGTTCGCCGCGACATCGGCACCTCCCCTTCAGTTCTCATCATCGGCATTGACCGATTCATCGGAGTGATCGGCAGAGTCGCTTGAGAAAACGGGGGCTGTTCAGTGGTTCTGGGGCATCACCTACCGGGAACGGGGTGTGGGGGGGCGGCGTTGTCTGCCCGGAAGCGGGGGGCGAGGAATCGGATTCGTGGATTGGAGGGGATTCCGGGGGGCGGTGCGGGCTGTGTGATTCGGGTAGGAAGTGGGTGACGGTTCGTCCGTAGTTGCGTTCGGTGACGATCGTGACGGGAATTCGGCCGATGGTTGGGGGACGGGACAGGAGGGGCGCCAGGCGGTGACGCTCGGATCCTTCATCCCTGGCAATCCAACGGGAGGCATCCATGGTGCGGGGGGGCGGACGCTTGGTCGCCGGGGCCCTGGGACTGGTGACGGTGTGGTGTGGCGTGGTGACGCCCCTGCCGGCCCAGGAGCAGGACTTCGTCGGGCAGCCCGGTCAGGTCGGCGCGTTCGAGCGCTTCGACCCCAGACTCGACGATCAGGTCATGGATGGCGTCATTCCCACCGGGCAGGACTGGTATCTCTTCGGGAGACCTGAGCGTGCGGGGGTCTATGGCTGGCTCGACGGCGGCTTCATGGGCAACTTCGCCAGCCCCGCGAGCAAGTTCAACGGCCCTTACAACGCCGTCGACCGGGCCAACGAGGCGATGCTCAATCAGGTCTACCTCGTCGGTGAGCAGACGCTCCCGGGCGAAGGGGAGGCAGGGCTTGGATACCGGGCCGACCTCATCTACGGCGAGGATTATCTCCTCGCGCAGTCGACCGGCTGGGAAGTGAATCCCAGCGGCGCCGGCAACTGGAACAGTGGCGAATATTACGGCGTGGCGATGCCGCAACTCTATGCCGAGGCGGGGAGCCAGGATCTCAACGTGAAGCTCGGCCACTTCTACTCGGTGGTCGGCTACGAGGGGCTCCCGGCGGTCGGCAACTTCTTCTACACGAAGGCCTACAGCTACCAATTCGCCGGTCCGTTCACCCACTGGGGCGGCTTGGCCAACTGGCGCGCAACCGACAATCTGGAAGTCAACGCCGGGCTCGTCAACGGCTGGAACGCCCTCTCGTCGGGCTACGCCCGGGCCAACTTCCTCGGACGGGCACGGCTCAAGAACGACGACAACTCGCTCGCGTCCTCGTTTGCCATCGTCAGTGGAAACGAGTGCGACGACTTCTCGCCGGTCTTCCAGCCGCAGCCGATCCTCGCCTCGGCGAATCGCACCCGCTACAGCCTGATCTTCGAGGTCCGCCCCTCGGACAATGTCGAGTATGTCTTCCACCAGTGGCTCGGGACCCAGGCCCAGGGGATCGCCGACGGCAGCACGGCCCTCTGGACCGGCATCGATCAGTATCTCTACTGGTCAGCCAGCGAGACTTGGAAGTGGGGCGGGCGCTTCGAGTGGTTTGACGACGTCGACGGCACGCGTGTCGGGCTCAATCGGCCGAGCAACCCGAATCATGTCCCGTTGCCGGGCAACTATTTCTCGCTCACTGTCGGCCCCAATTGGGTGCCCAACGGCAACGTGATCGTCCGCCCCTGCTTCCGCTGGGACTTCTTCAGTGGCAACAGCGGCGTCCTCCCCTTCAACGACGGCGTGAGCACGAATCAAACGATGCTCGGCTTCGACGCCATTCAGAAGTTCTGAATAGACGCCCGCGGGGCCATCCCTGGCCGCTCAGTTCTCTCTCCCACTGGCGTTCTTCAGCGAGGGAACGCCCGTGCTCAGAGAGCCGGCGTAGGATGCGAGCGCAGCCATGAGCCGTGAGCGAAGCAGGCTCCGAGCGAACGAAGGCCACGAAGGCCGAAGTGAGCGTCCGGAGACGGGGCACGGGCGACCCCGAAGCCACGCAGGCCTAGAAGCAAAACAACGCGGGGTGCCCGGTCTGGCACCCCGCGTCTGCATTTCCGCAGGAACGACGCGTCAGCGCCCGGCGCCGGCCGCTTCGATCTGCTTTTGGATCTTCTCGAGATTGAACGACCCCGGCGTCTGGCTCGGTGGGAAGTCCTTCATCGACATCAGGAACCTCCCGGCGATCTGCTGGAGCGGTACCGCCACGAAGGCCCGGTCGATGAACCAATCGTTGTAGGTCGTGGCGTTGGGGTGCGCCTTCTCGAACGGATCGCGACGGAGATTGAAGAGGAGCGGCACGCGGAGTTCCGTGAACGGCTCACGCCACACCTCGAAGGCCACCCCGCGATTCTCGAGGAACACCGCCTTCCAGTCGTCGTAGCGGATCGCGACGACCTGGCCGTCGTCGTTGACGTAGAAGAACTCGCTTCGCGGCGAGGTCTCTGCCTTCCCCGACAAGTAAGCCGTCTGGTCGTAGCCGTCGATGGCGTTGCGGTACTTCCGGCCGTTGAGTTCGACTCCTGTGGCGAGCTTCGTCTTGATGTCGGGGGCGCCGGCGGCGGCAGCGAACGTCGGCAGCCAGTCCTCGTGCGAGACGATCCCATTGAGCGTCACGCCGGCGGGGAATTTGCCGGGCCAACGGACGAAGGCCGGA
>CANGIH010000371.1 GCA_947453875.1 Planctomycetaceae bacterium
ATCCATCGGGATACAGCGGACGGTGACCTTGAGCGGGTCGAAGGCTTCCGCGACAGCCGGATCGTCGGCGACATGGACATGGACGAAACCACCCGACCCCCGCCCCTCCCCTGCCCCGTCGGATCCGAAGAATCCACGGACGGCCTCGAGCGAATCGAGACGCACACTCTTCCGGTCGCGGAATTCCCTGGCCCGATCGAAAAGCCCCTGCTGGATCTCCTCGAGGATGGCTGGCACCTGGCCGGCAAACGTGTCGAGTGTCAGGCTCGTCCTCTCCTTCGGTGGACGGTCGCGGCGGGTCAGGCTCACCGTTCCGGCCGCGAGATCGCGGGGGCCGATCTCGACCCGCAGCGGCACCCCCTGCTTGATGTGCTGCCAGGTCTTCTCCCCACCTCGCATGTCGCGGGCGTCGGTGCGGACGCGGATCGGTTCATCGGCGAACCGGGCGGCCGACAGCTCCGCCTCGATCCTCCGGCAGGCCGCCATCACCGTTTCCTTCTCCTCCGGGGTGCGGTGGATGGGGAGAAGGATCACCTGGAACGGGGCGATCCGCGGCGGAAGCACCAGGCCATCGTCGTCGGAGTGGGTCATGATCACCGCACCGATGAGGCGGGTCGACACGCCCCACGAGGTCGTCCAACAGTACTCCTCGGCCCCCGTCGGTCCGGCGAACTTGATCTCCTGGGCGTGGGCGAAGTTCTGGCCGAGGAAGTGCGAGGTGCCGGCCTGAAGGGCCTTGCCGTCCTGCATCATCGCCTCGATCGAGTAGGTGTCGACGGCGCCGGGAAACCGCTCGGCCGCCGTCTTCGGTCCACGGATCACCGGCATGGCCAGGTCACGCTCCGCGAAGGTCGCGTAGACATCGAGCATCCGCAGTGTCTCCTCCACCGCCTCCTCGCGCGTGGCGTGGGCGGTGTGCCCCTCCTGCCAGAGGAATTCGGCGGTGCGGAGGAAGACCCGCGGCCGCATCTCCCAGCGGACGACATTGGCCCACTGATTGATCAGGAGCGGAAGGTCGCGCCACGACTGCACCCACTTGGCGAACATCGCGCCGATGATCATCTCGCTGGTGGGGCGGACGACGAGCGGTTCCTCCAGCTTGCCGGTGGGGATCAGCTTCCCCTCGGGAGAGAGTTCGAGGCGGTGGTGCGTGACCACGGCGCACTCCTTGGCGAAGCCCTCGACATGCTTGGCCTCCTTCTCCAGGTACGACAGCGGGATGAAGAGGGGGAAGTAGGCGTTCTGGTGGCCGGTGGCCTTGAACATCCTGTCGAGGATCCCCTGCATCCGTTCCCAGATGGCATAGCCGTGCGGTTTGATCACCATGCAGCCCCGCACCGGGGACTGCTCGGCCAGATCGGCGGCCCGGACGACCTGCTGGTACCACTCCGGGTAGTCCGCGGCGCGGGTGGGCGAGATCGCATGGTCGGGCATGGGAGACTCCGGGCAGATAAAGGGCGGTGTTCGGGGCACGAGGAGGAACGATTGTAGTCGCTGGCCGGTTTTTCCGCGGAGTGCGGACCGCCGCTGGTAAACTGGACGCGTTCAGTCGCCCCCCCATCGCCTTCCTGCGGACCTGCCATGCCCCCAGCCGACCCACCGTTCCGTGCCGGTCGCCCGCCGTCGTCGCGGCGCCGCGTCACGGAACTGGCGCCGCAGACGTCCGTCGATCAGGTGTTCCTCGCCACCCACAAGCAGCTCCGCCCCAACCGCAACGGTCAGCTCTACCTCCAGGTGGAACTCGCCGACCGCAGCGGCTCGATCACCGGGCGGATGTGGAACGCCTCCGACGTCGAGTTCGAGGCGTTTGACGACGGCGACTTTGTCCGTGTCGAGGGGATGACCCAGCTCTACTCGGGCAACCTCCAGCTCATCATCCAGGGCATCGGCAGAGTCGATCCCCGCAGCGTCGACGAGTCGGAGTACCAGGTGCTCTCGGCAGCCGATGTCGAGCGGCTGAAAGCCGAACTGGCGGCGATCCTCGGATCGGTCCGCCCCGGTCCGCTCCGCGAACTGTGCGACGAGGTCCTCGCCGACGCCGAGCTGATGAAGGTCTTCTGTCGGAGTCCGGCGGGCGTGAAGCACCACCACGCCCATGCCGGGGGCCTCCTCGAACATGTCGTCAACCTCCTCCGGCTCGCCGACCGCGTCGCGCCGCTCTATCCCGCCATCGACCGCGACCTCCTCCTGGTCGGCGTGCTGCTTCACGACATGGGGAAGACCGTCGAACTCGAGAGCGAGCATGGCTTCTCCTACACCGACGCCGGGCAGCTCCTCGGCCACGTGCTCCTCGGCCTTGAGCAGGTGGAGACGAAGATCGCCCAGGTGGAGGCGCGCACGGGACAGCGGTTCGACGACGAACTGGCGGTGCGGATCAAGCACATGGTCGCGAGCCACCACGGCCAGTACGAATTCGGGGCGCCGAAGCTGCCGATGACGCTTGAGGCCCTCGCGCTCCACCATCTTGACCATATGGATGCACGGCTCGCAGGCGTGCTCCAGTTGATGCAGAACGAAGCGGCGATCGACGGAGGCTGGACCCAGTTCCAGCAGTCGCTCGGTCGAAAGTTTTTCCGCGGCAGGAACGGCTGACCGCCGTCGGCGCGGCCGCCGGTGAGAGTCGGCGGGCAGATGGGCCGGTCTCGGGGCCACGCAGCACGGGGAAGGACGGGACCAGATGGCGCGGGGCGAAACAGCACGATCGGGAGGGGGCGACCGCGGGGAGGTCGTCGGCGTCTTTCGCCGCGCGACCGGAGGCTACGGATTTGTCCGACCGCTCGCCAACGCCGCCTCCGGGAGTCGCGAAGGGGACGTCCACATCGCACAGTCGGCGTGCCTCGACGCTGTCAGTGGCGACACCGTTCGCGTCAGGCTCTCGCGGGGCCGTGACGTCCGCCGGCCGGGACCGTCGGGCGAGATCATCGCCATCGTCATCAGGGCGAAGACCCGGTTTGTCGGCAGTTTCTTCGTCGCCGCCGGACAAGGGTGGGTGCAGATCGACGGCGGCGCCTTCGGCCGCCCGGTGTCGGTGGGGGATCCCGGGGCGAAGTCGGTCCGCGAGAATGACAAGGTGGTGGTGGAGATCGTCCGCTTTCCCACCCATCTCCGCGACGGCGAGGGGGTGGTGGTCGAGGTTCTCGGCAAGGCGGGGGAGCCAGGGGTCGACACCCTCTCGATCATTCACGAGTTCGGGTTGCCGGGGCCATTCACGACCGAAGTGCTCGATGCCGCCCGCCAGCAGGCGGCGCAGTTCGCTGAGGAGGTGCCCAAAGACCGGCGCGATCTCACCGGGCGGACCATCATCACGATCGATCCGGTCGACGCTCGCGATTTCGACGACGCGATCTCCCTTGCGCGCCTCGACCGTGATCACTGGCTCCTCGGGGTTCACATCGCCGACGTGGCGCACTTCGTCCCGGAGGGGGGCGCCATCGACCAGGAGGCGCTCGCCCGGGGGACGAGTGTCTACCTCCCCGATC
>CANGIH010000372.1 GCA_947453875.1 Planctomycetaceae bacterium
AGGGCGAGCGCAGCTGGCCCGTGGTCACGGCCTCGGGGGGGCCGTGGTCCTCCCCTTCGCCCCGCTGCTTGGCGATCCGTCGTGGGAGATCCGCATGGTGGCCGCGCGGGAGCTCGGCGATTCCGGCGCCGTTGTCGATGGAACCGACCGGGCGGCACTGATCGGCCTCCTCCACGATCACGACCTCCATGTCCGTTCGGCTGCGGCCATCGCCCTCGGCCGGATCGGCCGGCAAAGCGGCCCCGATCCGGTCGCCGCGCGTGCGCTGGCTGCCGAGGCCGACGGCGGGGCGGCGGCCGATCCCCACTACCGCCATGCGATCGTGATGGGGCTCGCCGGAACGAGCGACGCGGCGGGCCTCGCCGCTCTCTCCACCGATCCGTCGCCGCGGGTGCGTCTGGCTGCGGTGGTCGCCCTGCGGCGTCTTGGCAGCGACGCGGTGGCTGGATTCCTGGATGATGCCGAGCCGAGGGTCGCCACCGAAGCGGCCAGGGCGATCCATGATCTGCCACTTTCCGGAATCTGGAACGAACTGGCCGCCCGTGCCGCCTCCGGTCCTGTCGACGAGGCATTCCTGCGGCGGGCGGTGGCGGCCGCCGAACGGGGGGGCAGCGAGGGCGATGCCACACGCCTGGTGGCCCTTGCCGCTCGTTCCGATGCACCTCCGGCGATGCGGTCCCTGGCGCTCGATGTGCTGCGAACCTGGGCCAATCCCCCCTCGCGCAGCCGTGTCAACGGATCCTGGCAACCGATCGGCACTCGCGATGCGCGACCGGCTCGAGAGGCGCTCGAAAAGGCACTTCCCGATCTGCTCGCCTCGAACCTCGATGACACCCTCCGCGCCGGGCTCCTCAAGGGCGCTGCCGAGTTGGGGATCGGTTCGGTCGGGCCGCTGCTGGCCGAATGGGCATGCGACATGACGCGGAGTCCGGTCTCGCGTGCCGAGGCGATCGCCACACTCGATGCCGCCGGCGATGGCTCGGTCGTCGACCTGGCCGGATTGTCCCTCCACGACGACGCTCCTGAGGTGCGGTCGGCGGCGCGGAGAGTGCGTGCCCGGCGGCTCCCTCCATCCGAGACGGTGCATGAGCTGGTCAAGGCAACGGCGGCGGCCGATGTCGCGGAACGGCAGATGGCGATCGATCTCCTTGGTGGCATCGATGACACCGCAGCGACCCGGGCGGTGGCGGCGCTCGTCGAAGGGTTGCGATCCTCTCCCCGCTACGCCGCGGTCGAACTCGAGATCAATGAGGCCGCCACGAAGAGGCTCGGGCGGGATGTGGCCGACCGGCTCGCCGCCGAACGGGTGGCGACGGCGCCGGCAGGGGATACGACGGCAGCCTGGCGGGACTGCCTCGAAGGGGGCGATCCGGCAAGGGGGCGGGCACTGTTCTTCGGCAAGGTCGCCGTGTCATGTGTCCGCTGCCACCGGGTGGAGGGGACCGGCGGCGACGTGGGGCCGAAGCTCGACGGGATCGCCAAGGAGAGGGGACGGCAGCACCTTCTCGAGGCGATCGTCGCGCCCGACGCCAAGGTGGCCGACGCCTACCGCACCACGGTGATCGTCACCGACGACGGCCGCACCATGGCGGGGATCGTCGCCGGCGAGAAAGATGGCGTGCTCACGCTCAAGACCGCCGACGGCGTGCTCGTCGAGATTCCGGTCGAATCGATCGAGGATCGGGCCAGTGGACCGAGTTCGATGCCCGCTGATCTTGCCGGAAAACTCACCCGCCGCGAGCTCCGCGACCTGGTCGCGTGGCTGTCGACATTGCGATAGGCTGAAGCCCTGGGGATTGGACCATCTTTTTCTCGTGGAGAGACTTTTCATGCGGATGCTCGCGAACTCCTGGATGACCACGCTGCGCCACGGTGCCATCGCCACGGTGCTCGTGGCGGCTGTCGGTGCCGAACTTCGTGCCGAGGAGCCCGGCTTCAAGTCGCTCTTCGACGGCACCTCGACGCAGGGCTGGCAGGGGGATGTCGGTGGCTACGAGGTGAAGAATGGCGAGCTCCACTGCCGCAAGGGGGCCGGTGGCAAGCTGCTGACGAAGGAGGAGTTCGCCGACTTCGATCTGAAGTTCGAGTTCCGGCTCACTCCCGGCGCCAATAACGGCCTCGGGATCCGCGCCCCGATCGACGGTGATGCGGCCTTCGCCGGGATGGAATTGCAGATCCTCGACGACGGCCACGAGAAGTACGCCGGCATCGCCCCCTACCAGTCGCACGGCTCGGTCTACGGCGTCCTCCCCGCCAAGCGCGGCGCCCTCAAGCCCACGGGGGAGTGGAACAGCCAGGAAGTGATCGCCGAGGGCTCGAAGATCAAGGTGATCCTCAATGGCACGACGATCGTCGATGGCGATATCGCCGAGTTCCGTGACGGCAAAAAGACCCTCGACGGTCAGGCTCATCCCGGCCTGAAGCGGACGAGCGGCCACATCGGTTTCCTCGGGCATGGCGACGAGGTTCACTTCCGCAATATCCGCGTCAAGCCGTTGTCGAAGTGATGGTGGCTGCCCATGTCTGGTCGGCCCCGCCCGCTTCTCTCCGTCGTCGCCCTGCTCGCTTCTCTCGCCTTCATGGCGGGGATGGTGGCGATGGGCACGTTGAGTGGAGCGGAGGCGGGGGCGGCCGGGCAGGGGGGCTCTCCGGACGAAGAACGTGCCGAGCGGGTCCGCGGGCTGTTCCACATCCGCTGCCGCGAATGCCACGGGCCTGACCGGCAGGAAGGTGGGCTGCGACTCGATGCCGCCGGTCACCTGCGGGCAGGGGGTGGTTCGGGGCCGGTGGTGGTGGCGGGACATCGGGGCTCGAGCGACCTTTTCCGCCGAGTGACGTCGACCGATGCGGATGAGCGGATGCCGCCGCGCGGCAGACCCCTGACCACCGAGGAGGTCGAGCTTGTCGGCGCGTGGATCGACGCGGGGGGCGAGTGGCCCGAGGGGGAGTCGCGTGATCCGCGGCTGGGGCACTGGGCCTGGAAGCGGGTGGCCCGTCCGTCCGTTCCGGACGGCGCGGTCGGGGCCGCTGCGATCGATGCCTTCGTCGCTGCAGGGCTTGCCGGGCGGGGGCTTTCCCCCGCTCCAGAAGCCGATCGGCGGACACTCATCCGCCGGCTCTCCTTCGATCTTGTCGGCATGCCGCCGACCCCCGGAGAGGTGCGGGCTTTCGAGGCCGACCCCGCGCCCGACGCCTTCGAGCGACTTGTCGACCGGCTGCTCGAGTCTCCCGGCTACGGCGAGCGATGGGCGAGGCACTGGCTCGACGTGGCCCATTACGCCGACAGCCATGGCTACGAACGCGACCAACTTCGCCCCCATGCGTGGCGCTACCGTGACTGGGTGATCGATGCGTTCAATCGTGACAAGCCCTACGACGAATTCCTCCGGGAACAGGTGGCAGGTGACGCGATCGCCCCGGATGACCCTGCCGCGGTCGTGGCCGCCGGGTTCCTCGTCGCTGGCCCG
>CANGIH010000373.1 GCA_947453875.1 Planctomycetaceae bacterium
CCGGGCTCAACGGGACTTCCACCGGCAGCGTGAGCAGATCGAGGCGAAGTTCATCGATCTCGCGGCGGGCACCGGCAAGCCCCGCGGCCTCCGTTGGAGCGATGTCCACTTCGACGATGACGTCCTCTACGTCCGCGATCGGCGTTCTCGATGCCTCAAGGCGCTGGTGGCCATTGAGGTCTCCTTCGAGGCGATCGAGGGGGGAGGGATGGAGGAGGTGGAGGCAGTCTCGACGGTGCGGGCTGCCACCGCCGAGTTTCTCTACGACAACGGCCGCTGGCTCACCGACGGACGGGTCTATTTCAATCTTCTTCCTTCCGCGACCGTGAAATATCTCAGTTCCGATCTGGAACTGGTCGCCGAGGAGCATGCCGGCACCCGGACCTGACTCCCGGCGCCCCGGAAGACTGGGCTGCCTGGGGCGATGCGGGTCACTCTGACTCTTGGGAAGACCCTGCGGGTGCCGATATCAAGTCGGGACGCCGCACCACTGACGGCGACCGGACCGGCAGGGGTGTGTCTGTGGGTGGATCGACACCGCGTTTCGTGACGCTCATCCTCGCGCCGTGCCTGCTGTGGGGGCTGGCCGTCGAGACGCCTGCGCAGGTGCCGCGAGTGCCACGGGTGTCTCCCAGCCTGCCGAAGGCCGACAAAGAGCTGACGCCGAGCGAGAAGGCCCGCCGGTTTCTCATCCGCGCCGAAGAGATCGCGCGGCAGTCGGCGGAGCTGGCGGAGAAGGGCAATCCCCGGGCGATCGACGGCTTCTTCACCGCCACCGAGGCGGCATGGAACGCGCTGTGGCTCTGTCCGAACGATCCCGATCTCGTCCGCGAGGCGGCGGAGCTCTATGCCTGTTCGCTCCAAGGCCTGCTCGAGTCGGCGACCACACACGGGCGGCTCGACTGTCGTGGGTTGCTTGTCGGCCCGGAGTGGGGGCCGATTGTCGTGCCGATCGAGATGCGCGGGATGCAGATCCCGGCCTCGGCGATCGAACATGTCGAGGCGACGCCTCCTCCCGGCGACAAGCGGATCCACCGCCGTCATGAGCGAGGCGGGTTCGGCCTGCCGGTGAGCGTGAGGGTGGCGACACCGGCCGATCGCGACGGCAACCGGATCCTCGCTCCCGAGCGCCAGAGCGTGGCGGCGACGGCGGTGCTCCGATTCATGATGCCGGCCGACGAGAACGTCTTCGAAGCGTTCTCGGGCCCCCTTGCGCGCGACCACGCTCCGGCGATCCTCGACCTGGTCAATCCGATGGAGGTCGCCGCCGTCGATCTCGGGCCCTCCCGCCCCCTCCTCGCGGCCGATCTGACGGCGCCGCTCCTCGACATGCTCGGCGGCATGCCGGCCAACGACAACGCCGTGAACTTTTTCCTCCCTTACGGGAGTTCAACCGCCCGCCCCCGCATCGAACTCCTCGAGCCCCACCGCCCTGGCCGCGTCCCGGTGGTCTTCATCCACGGCCTCGGAAGCGATGAGGGGACGTGGTTCGATCTGCTCAACGAGCTCCGTGTCCACCCCTCGTTTCACCGTCGCTTCGAGCCCTGGCTGTTCCACTATCCCACCGGTGCCTCGTTCCTCCAGACCTCCGCCGAGCTCCGGAGGCAGCTCACCGCGACGGTCCGTCGGTTCGATCCGGAGGGGCAGGATCCTGCGATGCAGCATCTTGTTCTCGTCGGCCACAGCATGGGGGGGCTGCACGCCAAGCTCCAGGTGGTCGATCCGGGGACGGCGCTTTGGGATTCGGTCGCCTGCGTCCCGTTCAACGAGGTGCGGATGCGGAGGTCTATCCGTCGTCAGGTGGCCCCGGGCTACTTCTTCAAGCCGCTCCCGTTCGTCAACCGGGTTGTCTGCATCGCCACGCCGCACGCCGGCAGTTCGCTGGCGTCGCTTGCCGTGGGGCGCGTCGCCTCGGCCACGGTCAAGCAACCGGAGGAATCGCTCGCCATCCATAGCGAGGTGGTGCGGGCGAACCCGGGGGCGTTCTACCCGGATTACGAACGGGCCCCGCCGACGACGATCGACATCCTCGAGCCGAAGTCACGGATCCTCCACGCGCTCCACGGCCTACGGCCCTCGTGCCGGGTGACGATGCACTCGATCATCGGCAACGGTGTCAACTGGCCGTTGAGCGGTCCCGGCGACAACGTCGTGCCGGTGTCGAGCGCCCGCCTCCCGGGTGTGGTCAGCGAGGTTCTCGTCCCCTCGGTGCACACCGAGGTTCATCACCATCCGATCACCGTCCTCGAGATCGAGCGGATCCTCGGCGATCACCTCCGCGAGAACGGGCTTTGAGTTTTTGGTGCGAGGGGCAAGGGGTGGCCCGTACCCTCTCGCCGGACGTTCGCCTCGGCCATCGTGGCCTCGGCTCACTCGGACCCGCCTGCGCTCCGCCATCCATGGCTCCGCTTGCCGGCTACGCCGCTCGAGGGCACGGGCCCCCCAATGCCGTGTTGGCGTTCGGTAAGTCGGTCGGGGCGTGGAGCGTTGGTCCTCAGACCCCGTAGACTTTCGAGGGTGGCTGCGCCCGTCCCGGTCGATCCCCGGAGAGGTTCCCCGATGCACTCCTTCCATCCCCGCACGCGACTCGACCCGCAGCAGATCCCGCGGCGGGGATTTCTGGCCGACAGCGCCGTGGTGGTGGCCGGGGCGGTGGGGGGCGTGGCGGGCGCCGCCGATCTCGGCCGGGCGCGGACGGTGTCGATCTTCCACACCACCGATCTCCACGGCCGGATCCTCCCCACGAGCAGCTACGAGGGACTCGACGACGTCGGTGGCTTCGCCCGGGCGGCCACCTGTATCCGCCAGTGGCGTCGCGAGTCGCCCCATTCGCTCACCGTCGATATCGGCGACGTGATCCAGGGCACGGCGGCGAGCATGGAGCGGGGGGGGCAGTTGATGTTCGAGCTCTTCAATGCCCTCTCGTATGACGCCTGGACGCTCGGCAACCACGACTTCGACTGGGGCCCGGAGAAGCTCGAGGCGAATCTCGCCCTCTCGAAGGCCGCCGTGCTCACGGCGAACCTCGAACGCGGCGGGAAATCGTCGGGGGCCTTCGACGGTGGGGGGGGACAGGTGGTGCCGTGGACGATCCGTGAGATCGGTGGCTTCCGAATCGGCCTCGTCGGCCTGATCACACCGGGCCTCGCTTCCTGGCTCGATCCCGAGTCGCTCGGTGGCTGCGTCGCCACCGACACGGCCGCGGCGCTGGCCCTTGGGGTGGCCGAGGCGCGTGAGGCTGGCGCCGAGGCGGTGGTGGTGATGGGGCACATGGGCTGGCGTTTCGAGGACGACTACGCCAACCCCGTTCGCGCGCTGCTCGAGGGCTCGAAGGGGGTCGATGTCTATCTTGCCGGCCATTCGCACCAGAACCGGCCAGCCTGGATCGTGAACGACGTCCTCTGCTCGCAGGCGAGCTATTACGGGATTCACTGTGGACGGGTCGATCTGACGTTCGACACCGAC
>CANGIH010000374.1 GCA_947453875.1 Planctomycetaceae bacterium
CGAGAGCCTCAAGTCGATCGACCTGGTCACGAAGGATGCCTACGAGCCGTCGCTCCCCCTCTCGGTGGTTGTCCACATCGACTACCAGCGGGCCCCGAGCGTCATCCAGCGGTTCGGCGATGTCCAGCGCCTGATCACGCAGACCCTCGATCCGATGCTCTCGGCCTACTTCCGTGACATCGCGCACAAGAAGACGATGCTCGAGCTCCTCCATGACCGCGACCTGATCCAGGCCGAGGCCCGCAAGGAGCTCCACGCCAAGTTTCACGAGTTCGACATCGAGTGCGTCGACGTCCTCATCGGCAAGCCGGAGACCGGCAAGGATTCCGGCAAGATCGAGACGCTCCTCGACCAGCTCCGCGAACGGCAGCTCTCCGTGGAACAGCTCGAGACTTTCGAGCGCAAGCGGGTGGCCTCGGAGAAGATGCGATTGCTCGCCGAGGCGCAGGCTGAGGCGACGATGCAGACGCAGCTCACCAACGCCCGCGTCGAGGCGCAGATCGCCGAGCAGCAGGGCGAGGCCGACCTCTTCCGGGCCCGCAAGTCGGCCGAGCAGATGGTCGTGATGGCGGAGGCGGAGCTGTCGCGGTCGCGCCTCCAGGCAGAACAGCGCGTCCTCTTGGCGGAGGCCGACGCGAAGGAGAAGGAGCTCGAGGGGCGGGGCGAGGGGCAGAAGGTGATGCAGATCGGCCTCAGCGAGGCGGCCATCCAGCTCAAGAAGATCTCGAGCTACGGCGACCCGCGCCTTTATGCCCTGACCCTCGTGGCCGACAGCCTGTCGGCGAGCGCCCAGCCGCTGGTCCCGCAGCGTCTGTTCGTCGCCGGCGGCGGCGACGGCAAGGGGGACTCGCACGCCGGCCAGGGAATGCTCGGCGTGCTTGTCAATCTCCTCGTCGCCGAGAAGAGCGGCCTGGGAGGGATCGGCATCGACGAAGCCGACCCGCTCAAGCGCTTCGCCGACCGGATGTCGGAGAAGGTTCTTGAAACCATGGCCGCCTCAGGCGGCGAAGGCACGCGGCCGGTCGATCAGCCGGCCGCAGAGTGATCGGGGCGCCGCTACGGCGTGTGGCCCGGTCATTCCAGGCTGCCGGGGGTGTTTTCGCTCACCCCCGGCAGCTTTTTTCATTTCCACCCAGGATCGCCGAGGCCACGCATGGAGCGGCCCACCGGCTATCCTGTGGCGGTTCCCTGAACCGGCGGCGGCCAGTTGGCCGCCTCGAACGCCTCCACACGGAACCCCCAACCCATGCGTCGTGCGCTCCCCTGCATTTTGATCGTTGTCGCGATGATGTGTTCCGTCACCACCAGCGGTCGGGCCGGAGGAGCCGATCCGGCCACGAAACGCCCGATGGAGATCGAAGACCTCTTCCGGTTCCTCCGCATCGCCGATCCGCAGATCTCCCCCGACGCAACGCAGGTGGTGTGGCAGGTGACGACGGTGAATCCGGAGTCCAACGGCAGTGCCGCGAGTCTGTGGATCGCACCGGCCGACGGATCGGCCGCGCCGCGGGCGCTGACCGTCGCCGAGGGGACCACGAAGGACTCGCGGCCCCGCTGGTCTCCTGACGGAAAAACGATCCTCTTCCAGTCCAACCGCACCGGCTCATCGCAGCTCCACTCCGTGCCGGCCGCCGGTGGCCCCCCGGTGCGTCTCACGAACATCGCCACCGGCGCCGAGGATGCCGCCTGGAGCCCTGACGGCAACCGGATCGTGTTCGCGTCGACCGTCCACCCGGAATTCAGCACGCTCCCCTTCGCCGACAGCGATCGGCTCAATGCCGAACGCGAGCAGGCGATCGCCGACGATCCAGTAAAGGTCCGCACCTTCACCAAACTCTTCTTCCGCCACTGGGATGCGTACGTCGGCGACAAGCGCCGCCACCTGTTCGTGATCGACGCCACCGGCGGCGGCTGCCACGACATCACTCCCGGCGATCGCGACGCCGCCCCGACGAGCAAAACCTTCTCCGTCGCCGAGGATCATGCTTTCACCCCCGACTCCCGGCATGTCGTCTTCACCGCGGTGCCGGCCGATGGCGAAGCGTGGAGCACCAATCACGACCTCTGCCGGGTGTCGATCGACAACACCTCGAGCGATTGGGAGAGCCTCACCGCCGTCAACCCCGCCGCTGACAGCGGGCCTCGCTTCAGCCCCGACGGGAATCGCCTCGCTTGGCGGGCCCAGAAACGGCCGGGCTACGAGGCCGACAAGTGGGACATCCTCGTCGCCGATGTGAGGCCCGACGGCGCGCTTGCGAGCGCCCCGCGAAACCTCACCGCCAAGGCCGACGTCTCCGCCGGCGAGATCGCCTGGCTCGAGGATGCCGATTTCCAGCCTTTTGTCGCCTTCCTCCACGAAGTGGACGGCACGGCAGCCCTCGGCAAGGCCTTCCTCGACTCACGGGGCGTGCAATTCGACCGCAT
The DNA here is from genome assembly GCA_947453875.1 of Planctomycetaceae bacterium. Lineage (GTDB taxonomy): Bacteria > Planctomycetota > Planctomycetia > Pirellulales > UBA1268 > QWOP01. The sequence goes on from CANGIH010000374.1 coordinate 2,425, forward strand.
CTGGCCGGGCACGCCGACGGCCCTCTCCACCAGCGGCATCTCGGGGGCTTTTCTCGTGGCGCGGATCGACAGCCCACCCGAGGTCTTCGCCGTGGCGACCATCGATGCCGGTGGCCGGGGGACCTCCAAACGTATGCCGGTGAGCCGGGCCAACGAGCAACTCCTCGCCGGACTCGATCTGCCCCGGCCCCGCTCGGTGAACGTGCCGGTCGAGGGAGACGACCAGATGCAGATGTGGATCCTTGAGCCCCCGGGATTCGACGCGACGAAGAAGTGGCCCGTCCTCTATCTCGTCCATGGTGGCCCGCAGGGGGCCTGGGAGGACGGCTGGAGCTATCGGTGGAACCCTGAACTGTGGGCGGCCCGCGGCTATGTCGTCGTCATGCCCAATCCGCGCGGCTCGACCGGCTTCGGCCAGGCCTTCGTCGACGAGATCACCGGCGACTGGGGGGGGAAGTGCTACCGCGACCTCGTCGCCGGCCTCGGCGCCACGGTGAAGCTCCCGTATGTCGATGCCGACAGAATCGCCACCGCCGGTGCGAGCTTCGGCGGATACATGATGAATTGGTTCGCCGTCAACGACATCGCACCCCGCTTTCGCTGCCTCGTCACCCACTGCTCGGTGTGGAACTTCGACAGCATGTGGGGCACGACCGAGGAATTGTGGTTCGACGAGAATGACCATGGTGGGCTCCCCTGGGAGCAGCCGGGCCGCTACCGCGAGTTCAGCCCCCATGCCCGTGCCGGCGAACTCGGCCGCCACAAGACCCCGATGCTCGTGATCCACAATGATCTCGACTTCCGCTGTCCCATCGGCCAGGGGCACGAATTGTTCACGGCGCTCAAGCGTCAGGGAGTGGAGAGCCGGTTCGTCAACTTCCCCGACGAGGGGCACTGGGTGAACAAGCCCCGCAACTCCCGCCGCTGGCACGAGGAGGTCTTCGGCTGGATCGAGAAGCATTGCCCGCCGGGCGGGCGATGACATCGTCAGGACAATTTCCCTTGAGGAAAGATCCGATGACTGGATGGCGATCG
>CANGIH010000375.1 GCA_947453875.1 Planctomycetaceae bacterium
AAGCGTTTCCTCTTCCCCCCACTCCACCTCAGGCGCCCCCCGCTCGCCCGGATCGATCGGTCCGGGAAAGGGCCCCATCACCTCTTCCATCCGACCGCGGATGCCCGGCACCGCCTGGAGCCACTCCTGCACGCTCGACGCCCGCGGTTCGGCCGCTTCGAGTCTCGCTGCTCCGATGAGCATCGCGATCCCCGCGAGCTGTCGCCACCGATTGGTTGTCATCTCACCATGGACTCCATCGGGGTATTCCACTGCCATGCCTCGCCCCGGGCCATCACCGCCCGGTGGCACGCGTGACCACCTCTTCGAGTTGCTTGCGCACCGACTCCAGCCGATCCGGATCAGCGATCTTCCCCCCCTTCTGATCCGTCACATGGAAACAATCGACGACCTGATCGAGATAGGTGCCGACCTTCGCCGACCGCACCGACAGCCCCGCATCGAAGAGGGTCCGCGCGATCTGGTAGAGCAACCCGAGCGCGTCGTTGGCGAACACGTCGACGATCGTGGTGGTGTCGGAACTGGAGTTGTCGATCGCCACACGAACGGGATGGCGGAGCGAGGGATTCGGCCGCGGCGCCAGCGGATTGAGGCGCGGAGTGAAGGCGGGAGCCTTGTCGGCCTTGAGCGCCGCACGAATCGCGGCGGCCACGTCGGCGAGCCGCTCGCCGGGTGGGGCACCGGCGAAGTCGGGATCGACGAGGGTGAAATGATCGATGACGAGGCCCTCGTCGAGGGTGTGGATGTCGGCCGCGAGGATCTCCATCCGCTGGCTGGTGAGGGCACCGGTGACGCGGTGAAAAACCCCCGGTGCGACGCTCTCCCGCGTCCCGACCGTGGCAGACACGGTGGAGGTGTCGGGCTGCCAACGGGTGGCGACGAACACACCATCCGGCGGGAGCCTTGCCAGCTGCACCAGTTCCTCGACGATCCGCCCCGGATCGTTGTCATCGAGAAGGGCGGCGGGCAATTGACGGCCGATCCTCACCACCGGGTCGTCCGGCTCCCACTCCCGGAGCAGCAACTCGAGCGCCTTGCGGTGCCCGACAGTCCGTGGGGAAGGGCCCTCCCCATCGAGGACGGCAAGCGTCCGGGCGTGGAGGTCACCGAGAAGGTCGCTCTTCCACTCGGTCCAGACCCCCGGCCCGACGGCCGACACGTCCGCGGCGGTGAGCAACGACAGCATCCGCAACACCTCCGGCGATCCAACATCGCACGCGAATCGCACCACGAGCGCAGGATCGGTGGCGTCGCGCCGGAACGCGAGGTGGGCCATCACAAGGTGGCGGTGGACGAGAAACTCGATGATCGCCCCCTCGTCTTCAGGAAGGCCGAGGCGGGTGGCCACCCGGGCCGCGATCCTCCTCCCCAACTCGCTATGATCCTCCTCGTATCCCTTGCCCAGATCATGGATGAGGAGCGCGAGGAGAAGCAGTCGCTTCCGTCCGATTCCTCCCCACACCGTCCCCAGCCAACCGCCCCCTTCGCCCTTCGCCACCGCCTCCTCGACGGCGCGGAGGGAGTGCTCGTCGACGGTGTATTTGTGGTAGTTGTTGAACTGGAGAAGGTGACGGGCGTGCGCGAAATCTGGAATGATCCGCTCGAGGAGCCCGATGTCATGGAGACGGCGGAGCACATCGCCCAATCGCTCGGGACGCTCGAAGAGCGCGAGAAAACCGGCGCGGACGTCCGCCGGGAGCGGCGTGTCTGGGGACGGGCGGTCTGCACCGGCATCGTCCGACACCGCCACGCGGATCGCCTCCCAGGTATCGACGTCGACCGGCAGTCCATACAGCTGCGACAGCTCCAGGAGCCGGAGAATCGATGCCAGATCCGCGGCGACCTCGTCGCGGTGGGAGGGCACCACGGCGATCGTGCCGGGACCGACGACGAACCTGCCGTCGACCCGGTGTCCGAGGATCCCCGCCATCCAGCCTGGGCCGCGTTGGCGGCGGAGACTGCGGGCCTTCACGTTGCCGAGGACGTGCACCACGTCGCCGGTGTGACGGAAGTAGTCTCGCATGAATCGCTCCACCGGCAGAAGCCCCTGCAACGGTCCGATCCCCCGCTCGCGTGACAATCGCTGCTGCTCTTCCCGCGTCAGATCGTCGGCGGCGCGGCCGGCGGCAAGATGAAGATCGATCCGCACTCCGGTGAGATGCCCCGCGGCGGCCGTCAACCGCTCGACGTCGCGCGGCGTGACCATCCCCGCCGCCACGAGTGCCGCCAGATCGGAGGTGGAGTGGGTGATGAATCCGAGCCAGCGGACAAGCTGGATGTCGCGGAGCCCTCCGGGGGATCGCTTCACGTTGGGCTCGAGGAGGGCCGATGATTCGCCATACCGGGCCGCCTCCTCGTCACGGGCCTCGAGCAGTCGGGCCGCGATCCTGTGGGGGCCACGGTGGGCGATCGTGGTCAGTTGCCGATTGAGTCGCGCGGTCAATCCCCATCGATCGATCCCCGTCCGATCGGGAGGGCCGGTGGAGTCGGCGAGCGGGCGGGCGTCGACGAGCGTGCTGAATACGGTGGCGTCGGTGCGCGCCAGCCGGACGGCATCGGCCACGGTCCGCACGCTCTGCCCGACGTCGAGTCCGGCGTCGAAGAGATCCTGCAACAGCCTCCGCGCCACTGCCGCGACCACCCCCGCTGCCGCCGAGACGGCGGCAGCGTCGTGGAGGATCATCAGATCGACGTCGGAAAACGGCGACTGCTCCCGGCGTCCATAACCGCCATGGGCCAGAAGCACGAACCGCGCCCCACCCCCTCCTTCAGGAAGGTCTGCAAGCACCGATCGCCAGACGTCGATCACGAGCTCGTCGGTGAGGTCGGAAGCGAGCCGGGCGATGGCAAGCGGGGGAGTGCCCGCGGCGCGCTCTGCGGCGACGCGTCCGAGGAGCGTTTCCCGGGCGACTCGGGCCCGGCAGACCGCCGGCCCGAACCCCACCGTCTCGGGCCCGGCACCGGCACCTTGCGACGAGGGTGTGGTCACGGGCGGCTCGGATGCCAGGGATCGTCGGCCACCCGTTCGACATGGTTGGCGTGACGGGCAAGGACGAAAAGGAGATCGCCGAGGCGGTTGAGGTATTCGATGGCGTTGACGGGAAGCTGCATCTCGGGCATCGCGCCGAGTTGGACCACCCGACGCTCGGCACGCCGGCACACCGTCCGTGTCACATGGATCGCCGCGGCCAGTGGCGTGCCGGTGGGGAGGATGAAGGACGAGAGCGGCGGGAGGCCCGCTTCGTGCGAGTCGATCGACCGTTCAAGTGCCTCGACGTGGGCGACGGTGATCCTCTCGGCCCCGTCCCCTGGCGTCGCCAACTGGGCCCCCAGTTCGAAGAGATCACACTGGATCCTGCGGAGGAGTTCGTCGAGGCCACCGCTGCCCGGAATCGTCCGGATCAGTCCCAGATGGCTGTTGAGTTCATCGACCGTGCCGAACGCCTCGATGCGGAC
>CANGIH010000376.1 GCA_947453875.1 Planctomycetaceae bacterium
ACGACGTCGAGCCAATGCCTGGCCTGATGCTCGCCGTAGCGCGGCGACGCGAGCAATCGATCGATCACCCGATCCCACGCCTCCGGCGACTGGTCTGCCAGGAAGGCATCGATCTCGTCGGGCGTCGGCGGCAGTCCTGTCAGCACGAACGACGCCCGCCGCAGGAGCGTTGGCTTGTCGGCAATCGCCGCCGGTTCGATCCCCTCTGCGTCGAGCCTGGCAACCACGAACGCATCGATCGGATTGGCGACGTGGGCCGGATCTTTGACCGCCGGCAGGGGTGCGCGGACCGGGGGAGTGAGCGACCAGAAAGCCCGCTTCGCCACCGGGTCGAACGGCGGCTTCAGTGCCGGCGTTTCGATCTTTCCTGCTGGATGATGAGCCCCGCCGTCGATCCAGCCACGGATCGATTGAATAGCCTCGTCGGCAAGCTTCCCGTCGGGAGGCATGGCGAGGGCCTCATCGGCATACCCGACCGCCCCCACGAGGACGCTTTCCTCCGCCGACCCCGGCACGACCACCGGCCCCGACGCCCCTCCGGCGGAGAGCCCGGCCAGCGAATCGAGCCGCAGGCCCCCCTCCTGCTTTTCCGGCCCGTGGCACGCCACACAGTGCGTGGCCAGAAGCGGGGAAACCGTGGCGGCAAAAAAATCGGCTGTGTCAGCCGCCGGGGGAGCCGCCACCGGCTCCCCAGCGACCGAGACCGCGATCCCCGCCAGGACATAAGCGACCACACCGGCCGCGCCGGCAACTGATCGGCTCGAGGAAACGAGGCGGGTGCGTAGCAACGGACTGAACCCCGGGCCGTCCGCCCTGACTCAAAAACCCGAAAAGCCCCAAAACCCTCCGGGCGGACATCCCAAGAATACCACCGGGAACCCGTTCCCAGCGGCGCGGGAACGGCCCGCGGAAAGGGGCTGGAAAAATAGCTCGGCGCAAAAAAACTGCCGCCCCCTCGCGGGGGCGGCAGCCATAGAGAGTTCGTCAGCAGGGAGCTCTCAAAACCGACTCCCTGCGGACGGGCTGCGGCAACGGCAGACCCGTCGACCCGCCATCAGCGGCGCAGCCTCCTGGTACAGTCGCTATGCGTCACTGAATCACCTCCTTTGGTTACGAGGAATCCCAGCCGTCGCGGTGCCTGCACGCACGCCGCCGCCGGGTGGCTTTCTCCCCAGCCGTCACTGGGGAACGGTCGGTCGGAGACGGCCGAACCGGTGCTTTCCCGGACCGGCGTCCCCTGCCGAACGAAAGTCTAGGCAGGTCGCCACCGGAAGGCCAGATTTATTTTCGCCGACCGGCGACGAGCCCCGCTGCCGGCGATGAGAACGTCCGCCCCAGGAACAGATCGGGCATGTCGGGCAGGTTCGGCCGGTCAAGTCCGGTCGGAAAGACCTCGTCGCGGGGCACAAACCTCCCCGTGTGGTCAGTTCGCCGCACGTAGCTCACTTCGAGCACCTGCGGCAGCACGAGCCCCCCGATCCACACCGGCACCTCGTAGCAGTTGCCATGGACATGGATCGGCTGGTGCGTCTGGGCCAGCTTCCCGAGCGCCGCGACGATCCGCGCATGCCCCTCCGGCGTGAGAACGTCGATCAACCCATGCAGCTCAATCACGATCTGGGCAAAACAGGAAAGCGTCGCGCTCGATACCTCCTCAAGCACCGGCCACTCCGCCCCCTCGATGTCCATCTTGAGCACGAGGTCACGGCGGCCGGCATGCCCGTTGTCGGCAAGCACCTCTTCAACAGTCTTCTGCCCCGCCACCGGCTCCCGCCCGCGGATTCCCGTGCGGACAAACCTCCCCCGCGGCACAGGCTCTGGCAGCCGCTTCACCGTGTGGTCATACAAGAACAGATCGATCCCCCGCCCGGCCACCGCCACATCCCACGACACGTCATGCCCCACGCCGAAGCTATAGCCAGCCGTCACCGCCGGCGGCCGGAGCGCATCGAGCATCACATACCCGCCGTCGATCTCCCCGCCGACGCGGACCAGCGTCTCCCCCTCGACGCGGCAGGTCTGCAACAGCCGCGCCACGTCCGCCACCCGCGCATACTCTGGCAACGCTTGGACCTCTGCCTGATCGGCCGCCGCATACTGGATCGCATTCCCGAGACAGAGCGCGTCGCGCCGACGCTGCCGCTCCGCCTCCCGCAACTGACGGAGCACGGCCTCCGTGCCCAACAGGCTCCGGAACGCACGCTTGATCGGATGAAAGAACGATCGCATCGCAGAAGGATCCCGGGAAGAACGTGGGGGAACAGCACGAGTCTGACCAACCCCCCATGGAATGCGGAAGAGCGGTTGAAGGGACGCAGCCAGGAGATGTTCCGCAACCATCTCGACGACCGGGGCGAAATACCCTTCCGTCGCCGACTAGCACACGGCGCCTGGCGTCCGCGGCATCGATTGACCCACTGGGTGAACGCCCGTATATTTCCCGGTCGAGTCCCAACGCACTCTCGACGAGGCTGCTGCCCGTGAGCGATCTCAACTCGCTGTTGACCGACGCCTCCCAACTCCCCGTCGCCGACCGTCTGGAGTTGATCGAGGCCCTCTGGGACACCGTCCCCGAGGACGCGTTGCCGCCGCTCTCAAGTGAATGGATGGCAGAAATCCATCGGCGGTCGGCAGCGTTCGAAGCGGGAACCGCCAAAACGATTCCTTGGGACACGGTCAGGGCCGACGCGCTCCAGAGGCTTCAAGGAAGGGGCGGTGGGAACGGGGACGGAGGCTGATGGCCGACGTCCTTTTTCTCAGGCTCGCCAAGGCAGATTTTGACACCGCCTTTGATTGGTATGCGGAGCGAAGCCACGACGTCGCGATCCGCTTTGCCGATGCGATTCTCGACGCCCTGGAAAGGATCGCGCGCGAGCCTGAACGGTTTGCGATGATCGACGGAATTCATCGCCAAGGCCGGGTACAGCGATTCCCTTTTCGAATCGTTTTTCGCCATGACGGAGAACACCTCATCGTCGTGGCCATCGCCCATTATCGACGCCAGTCCGGGTATTGGCGCCTCATGGACGAGCCATCGTGACTCGATCACAGCGGTGATGGAACCCGCCACTTTCACCCCGAAGGCCGGTTCATCCAGGTCATCGAAAGTTGCAATACCGTCGCGATCGACACCCAGACGAAATACGGTCCCTGGGCCACCGCCACCCACGGGCTGTGCCGCCACACCACCGCCATCATCCAAGGAAGCGTTCCCCAGATGACGAGGATGTCGACCGCCGCCAGCGGCAGATTCCGCAGCCCGAACTGGATCGGCGTGAAGGAGAGATTCGCCGCCAGATTGATCACAAACGGCACCGCCACCAGCCACGGCATCCGCCCCCGCCCCACCTGGACAAACACGAACAGGAATGTGACCGCGATCACCGGATAGAGCAGCCCCCAGATCGCCCCGATCGTCGCCGGCGCAGGCGTCCACGACGGCTTCCACAAC
>CANGIH010000377.1 GCA_947453875.1 Planctomycetaceae bacterium
CCCCCGGACCGCCGACCGTGCGGCCGAGGATCGTGAGCAGGTCGTCGCTGCCGTTGCCGCAGAGAATCCAGTCGGGCTCGAGCCCCAGCACCTCGGCGGCCTTCTCGCGGAACCGGGTGGCCACCGGGTCGGGATACTTGGCAAGTGTCCGACCAGACAACAGCGCCGTCACGGCAGCAGCCACTGCCGGCGACGGCGCGTAGGGATTCTCGTTGGTGTTGAGCTTGATCCACTCCCCCCCCTGCGGCTGCTCGCCGGGGACATAGCCGGAAAGCGCGGCGATGGCGGGGCGGACGAGGGCCGCGGCGCGGTCGTCGGCATGGGACGTGGGAACCGTTGCGTTCGGGGTGTTCATGCCCGAATTCTACCTCACCGACCAGGCGCCCCTCCGCGGGGCGTCGAGGCCCGACAACCGCTGCAATCGGCACCCCCTCCCCGATTGGCCGGAGGGCGGGTCGACAGCCGCCCGGACAGCGGCATACTGGCGACCGCGGGGGGCCGCGGCGGCGCTCTCGATCGGGAAATGGAACGCAGGGAGGAACCGGGATGGACGTGGTGTGGATCCTACTGGCGGCGGGAGCCGGGGCGTGCTTCGCCCTGCAGGCATCGGCCAACGCGTCGCTGCGTGCCCATCTCCAGAGCCCGCTCTGGGCAGCCTTCTTCTCGATCTGCGGCACGATCATCACGGCCGCGACGGTCATGCTCCTGCTGCGGCCGACGGCACCTGCGGCGGCCGCAGCCCGGGGCACACCCTGGTGGAACTGGATCGGCGGGCCGCTCGGGGCGCTGATCGTGTTGTCCGGGGCGGCACTCGCCCCCCGGCTGGGGGCGGCGGCCTTCATCGCGGCGGTGGTCGGCGGCCAGTTGGCCTGCTCGCTGTTCCTCGATCACTTCGGCCTCATGGACCTCCCCAGACAGGCGGTCACGCCTGGACGGCTCCTCGGCGTCCTCCTCGTGTTCACCGGGGTCGTCCTGGTGAAATTCCACTGAGTCGCAACCTCCTTTGGGATTCCCCATGGAGGGCTACCGTGCGGCGGAGTCGATCTGCACGTCGAGTTGCTGACCGACAAACAGCGCCCGGGGCGCATCGGTGCCCGCTTCGGGTTCGGAGACGATCTCGAAGAGCACCTGCAGGACCCGCGTATCGACACGTTCGGCGCTGTCACCGCTGAGATTCCGCTTCGGCTCGATGGTGGGCACCGCGCGAACGAAGGCGAGGCGGACGGGATGCTCCGAGTCACCCCGGACATACCCCACGCCCGGCGCTCCGGGAATGAACCGGGGAAGATCGTGTTCGTCGATGCTCACCCGGACGTGCAGCCGGCTCGTGTCCCCGAGCACGACCAGCGGCTTGCCGGGTGGAGTGCCGACGAACTCGCCGGGACGGACATCGACACGGAGGATCGTCCCGGCGACCGGAGCGCGGACGACGAGCCGCTCGACCTCCACCTGCGCCAGATCGACACTCGCACGGGCCTGCTCGACGGCAGCCGCGGCGATCACCACGTCGCGTTCCCACGCCCCGGATCGGAGCCGGGCATCCTCTGCCTGTGCCTCCTCAAGCGTCGCCTGCGCAGCGTCGAAGGCCATGCGCCGCTGGATCACCTCCTGCTCGGTGACGACCTTCTGGCGGTGGAGATCCTCGGCACGGCTCAGTTGGTCGCGTTGGGTCTCGGCGGCCGCCTCGGCTCCGCGCACCCTGGCGGCGCTCGGCGGCAGATCCTCGGGCCTGGGCAGGCCGCGGAGCTTGGCCAGATCGAGTTCGGCGGCCTCCAGAGCAGCCTGCCGAACCTCGAGTTCAGCCCGCTTCCACCGATCCTCGAGCCGCAATACCACATCCCCCGCCGCGATCGCCTGCCCTTCGCCGACGGCCACCTCGGAGACGATCCCCGGGACCTCGGCACAGAGTTGGATGCTCTCCGATCGCGGCTCGATCACTCCGGCACCGGCCACAGCGCCGGAGAACTGCCGGCGTACGGGGGCCACCGGGGGCGTTTGCTCCGGCAGCGTCTCGTGGGTGTGGCTGAGATGCCACAGAAGTGTGCCGAAGCCGATCACGCCAAGCAGCGGCAGGACGAGGGTACGGATCATGGCGGAGCGCAGGTTGCAGGTAGAGGGGCCGGGTTGGAGGCGGTGTCGCGGACGATCCGCCCGTCCGCCATCTCCAGAAGGCGATCGCCGAACTGGAGCACGCGAGAGTCATGGGTGACGACGATCACGGTCCGGTCGGGATGGACAGCGACCGACTTGAGCAGCTCCATGACCGTCTGCCCCGACTGGGAGTCGAGGGCGGCGGTCGGCTCATCGCAGACCAGGAGCCGTGGCTCATGGACGAGTGCACGGGCGATCGCCACCCGCTGCTGCTGACCACCCGAAAGCTGGTTGGGGAAAGCCTTCAGGCGGCTCCCCAGTCCGACAGCCTCGAGCACCCCGCTCGCACGTTGGATGGCTTTCCCCCTCGGTTGCCGAGCCACGAGGAGCGGCACCGCGACATTCTCGGCGGCGGAGAGCGAAGGGAGAAGATTGTACTGCTGGAACACGAAACCGACGTTGCGTGCCCGGAAGTCGACCAGCCGGTCGCCACGGAGTTGCGATTGGGGCGTGCCGAACAGGCTGACGTCGCCGGCGGAGGGGGCGAGGAGGCCGGCGATGATCGAGATCAGCGTCGTCTTGCCACAGCCACTGGGGCCGACGAGGAGCGAGAGCGCCCCGCACCCGATGTCGACGTCGATGCCATGGAGGACACGGCTCCGCGTCTCGCCGTGGCCGAACTCCTTCTCGACCCCGCGGCAGGCCACCCCCACCGCCGCCGGCGGGGACGGGGAGGACGACGGGAGCAGGTCTGCGGTGGAGGCTGCCATGGTGATCATCCGCGGAAGACGACGGCCGGTTCGAGGAGGAGCACCCGCCGCAGGCTCATCAGACTGGCGACCGTGACAATCACGACGACGATCCCGCCGGTGCCGAGCGCCACCTGCCAGGGAATGTTGATGCCACGCAGGTCGGGCAGGGCCCGGCCGGTGATCTCGAAGAACGCCACCGCCATCCCGACACCGAGCGAATAACCGATCGCACCGATGATGGCCGCCTGGAGGAGCACCATGCCGATGAGACGGCGGTTGTTGACCCCCATCGCCTTGAGAGCCCCGAAGTGGCGGAGGTTCTCGAGCGTGAACAGGTAGAAGGTCTGCCCGGCAATCGCGGCCCCGACGATGAAGCCGAGAACGATCGTGATCCCGAAGTTGACCGGAATGCCGGTGTTGGCCAGGTAGTAGTTGATCGTCTGCCAGACGAACTGGTCGTAGGTCATCGCCTCGAAGCCGGTGGCGACCTCGATGCGCCGGCAGACCTCCGCCGGCGTCACACCCGCCACGGGGGCACCGACGACGAACGACAATTGCTTCCGTTCCCGAGCGATGAACTGCGTCGCCTGCGAGTAGGTGGCGACGA
>CANGIH010000378.1 GCA_947453875.1 Planctomycetaceae bacterium
CCGTTCAAGCCGGCATTCCGAGGCGGGATCAGCGCCGTGGCCGCCCAGGTGAATACCGACGGCATCTTCGATCTGATCGTGGCGCAGGGGAGCGGGGGAACGTCACAGGTGCAACTGTTCGACGGGAAGGTGGGGGTGTCGACCGCCACGCCGCTCTCCAGCTTCGCCGCCTACGGCGACCTGGCTTCCAAGACGGCGGCGGTCTCGATTGCCCCGATCGACGACGATGGCGATGGCAGGGTCGACAGAATCGAGACGGTGCAGGGGATCAATGGCCGGGGTGCGCTGCGGATCTACTCGTTCGATTCCACGACGAGCGCCTGGAAGAAATCCAGCGAGAATTCCGGTGTGAGCGGAGCGCTGACCGTCGCCGCGGCGGCACCCGGCGACACCGGGGCGGGAATCGTGACGACCGCCGACGGGCTTCAGTACATCGACCTCAAGGTCGGCACCGGAGCGAAGCCGACATCATCGACCGCCACCGTGACGGTCAGCTACGAAGGTCGCCTGCTCGATGGCACGTTGTTCGATAGCAACACCGGGGTGCAGTTCGCACTCGATAGGGTGATTGCCGGCTGGACCAAGGGCCTTTCGACGATGGCAGTTGGGGGCAAGCGGCAACTGATCATCCCGCCAAACCTTGGCTACGGGACACTTGGGAGCCCGCCGAAGATCGGCCCCAATGCCACGCTCGTGTTCGAAGTCGATCTGCTGGCGACGACCTGATCGCTGCTCCGGCCGGCGCGAGTGCTCTGGCGCGGATGGTAAGCCTCGAAAACCCACGCACGTGCGGGCATGGATCACCAGCGTGCTTCGAGGCCGGCATTCGCACCGGAGAGGAGCATGCTGCCGGTGTTGTCGATGCCGAGGGTCGTGGCCGGGTTGGTGCTTGCCGACCAGTTGAACTGATCGGGGGCGAGGGCCACGCCGGTCAGCCAGATGAGGTTGTAGCCGAAACGCACCCCCCAGACCTGGTTGATGCGATAGATCCCGGAGAGGTTGGCGTCGGCGATCATCCCCACGCCCCCCTTCCACGAGGAGCCGGTGGGGCGGTAGGGGTCGAGCGGAGCGAGCTGATCCTGGAACGACTGTGTCTGGGAGAGCGAGGTCCCGGCGAGGCCGATCTTGATCCAACTCTCGAGCGCCCACTCCTGAAACTCCATCCGCCCCCGGACGCCGACTTGGCCGGCGAAGAGGTTGGAGGAGGTGTGTGCGGAGTAGGTATTCGGGGCCGACGCTCCGGCCGGCGAGAAGCCGAGCGTGCCGACGTCGTCGAGGCCGGCCCAGCGGAAGCCCGTCAGCCAGTCGATGTGGCCGCCGTCGTACCAGCCGACTCGCTGCGACGGACGGGGGGAACGGGGATCCTGACCGCCGTCGAACATGTGATAGACGAGGTTCACGTCGGCCGACTGCAGCGAGGTCACGCCGCTGAAGCCGGCGTTCGTGGCATTGCGCAGCGCCGGAGCGGCGAAGCCCAGTTGACCGGGGGCCTGGAGGAGCCCATTCGGACTCTCGACGCGGGAGGTCGAGTACATGTTCCAGAGGCCGAGATAGCCGGTTTCCCAACCGGTGCCGTCGCAGCCGTAGTCGCCGTAGAGGACGCGCACGCCCGGGGCGACGGTGCTCTGCAGCATGTTGGTCTGCAGGGCCGTGAACTGCGTCCCGTTCTCCACCACGAGCGGCCCGTCCTTGAGGGCGTTGTTGCGTTGCATGCCGAGAACATCAAAGACGACGTACCGCTGCGGATCGGTGTCGGACCAGACTCCGGTCATGGCCTGACCATCGTCCACCATCACCTCCTCGGCAGGGGGCGACTGGAGCAACGCGACCTCCTCGGTGGGAGCCGTCTCGCCCTTCACGCCGGGCTCGGCAGCGCCGCTGCGGGCCACCAGCAGGCAGAAGCACGCCAGCAGCGCGGGGATGCCGCAACGGAGAGGGCCACGGGCAGCAGGTGCGGAGGTGGGCATCGCAGATCCGTCGCGAACGGAGTCCCCGGAATGACTGGTGTCACCGGTCTATTCGGCACAGTCCGTCGAGGGCATGAGAATCCTGCCCCAGGTCACCTCGGATCCTGGCAATCTGCCCAGTCTGCACAGGCCCTGCGGCTGCCGCCGCGGCCGCGGCAGCCGCCCCGGTAGCCTGTGGCGACTTCAGCCGACGCGCACCACCATCCCCTGCTCCTCGAGGCGGGGCATGACCGTGGCGGCAAAACTCGTGCAGGCGGTGCCGAGCCGGGCGAGTCGCTCGGTGGGGTCGGTGATCGGCTTACCGTCGTGGTTGATGACGCGCTGGCGGCTCGTCATCAGGGCGTCGATCCGCGCCGGCAGTCCGTCCGGCCCTGCTGCGATCCATTCGCTGAGGATGGCGGCATCGAGATCGCCGAGGGTCAGGGCGGATCCCGTCAGCGGGCTCGCCATCGGGACACCCCGACCGCCGAACAGTTCCCTGGCGAGGATGGCCCGATTGAAGGCGATCGGAATCTCGTATCGGCCCGACGCCGGTTCGGCGGCAGCGGCGGCAGCGTGCATCGGCTCCCTCGCGATGTCGAAGAGCCGCATCGCCACGCCGGCATCGACGGCCCGCGCGATGTCAGCCGGCCCGGCCGGGCGGCAGCGGGGATCGGCCACGATCTCGGAGAGTCGCATCCCCTTTCCGGAGAGCATCCCGAGGAGTGTTTCGTAGAGCTGCCCTTGGACCGTCGAGGTGACGATGCCGAGGTTCACAGAGAGCGGGAGGGTGATCCCCGGGCGGGATACCCGATACCAGAGATCATCCCCCTCCCGGAGCCGGTCGCTGATGTCGGGCAGGAATCGTGGCTGCTTCGAGTACAGATCCCAGCGGAACATCGTGTTGGCGCAGAAATCCTTGTGCGCCTCGGTCACGAGCCGGTCGGTGGTGGTGCGGAACAGATCCTGGAATCCGGGGGCGACGCAGAGATCCCAGAAATTCGTATGGACCGGCAGGCTGCCGGTGAAGGTGAGGCCAGCCCCGGCGAACTGCCCCGCCACCTCGGCGAAATAGAAGCTCGTCCAGTGTTCGTTGAGGTATTCGTGGGCGAGGTAGCGGGCGTCCTGACCGCGGATGGTGTCGACATAGGTCGCGGCGCCGGGGTTGTCCACGAAGTACTTCGCCTTGTGCTCGCGCATGTAATCGAGGTAGGCGACGGCATCGCTGACTCGCTGCGCGCTATCCCCCTTCCGCAGTGCCGCGTACTGGCGAAGGATGCCGCGGATCGGCTGGAGATGGGCCCAGCCGGGCATGGCGTTGTAGCTGACCAGGAGCAGGCCGCCCGGCGCGAGGCGGTCGTGAGCGATCCGCAGGATGTCGTCGCGGACGGCGGGAGCGACCCAGCTCCACACGCCATGAAGCGTGATGAAGTCGAGGTTGTTGACGTCGTCGGGAAGGTGGGCGAAATCGGAGGTGATGATGCGGGCGTTGGTGAGCCCG
>CANGIH010000379.1 GCA_947453875.1 Planctomycetaceae bacterium
CATCACCACGAACATGACCGCCATCGTGATCGGGAGCTGCTCACGCGACTGTGGACGACGCAGCATCGCCGTGAAGGAAGCCGGCACGGGCCGGGCGAGTTGGCGGTCGACCGACGAGTCGGCAAGCCACCACCGCAGATCGAACGATCCGATGCCACCACGACCCCGCTCCCGGGGAAGCGACTGCAGTGTGTCGAGAACGAGGCCGGGGGGGGCAGACTTTCCTGTCCCCGCGAGAATCACCGGCAGGCGTGAAAGCCGCACGACTTTCCAACCAACCACCCCCGCCGCCAAGACGAGAAGAGCCAGGGAACGCAGCGGCATGTCACCGGAGAGCCAGCGGTCGAACATCGGCCCCGCCCCGATAGCCGTCGCACCGAGCCCGATCGCTGCGAGGGCATCGATCCACACGACGAGCCTCGTGATCCGGGCCGCCATGCCATCGACATCTCCCGACACCGGCCCGTAGGCGGCGAGGCCCGTGACGAAGATCGCCAGCGTGATCGCCGGCATCCAGGCGACGCCGACCGACCTGGCGATGGCGACCAACAGGCTGCTGATCAGCACGGCGACGGCGAGCGGCCAGAAGAGATGGGGTGCAAGCCGCCTCGGCATCATCCAGGCCAATGGTGTGGCCAGGAGTATGCCCGCCTGGAACCAGAACACGAAGGGGAGATAGGTCGCGACGAGCGCCGCCATCGTCGTGTTCAACACGCGCGTCGAGGAATAGGTGCCGGGGAGCACATGCACTCCCGGGAGGGACTTACGGAGGCGTTCGATGTGCTCCCGGTAGCGGGGATCCTCCTTGGATTCATGTTGCCCACCCACGTAGAGCGTCTGCAGGTGCGGAATCCGTCTCAGCCCCTCGACCAATCTCCGGTTGGAGAGATCCTCGAGCCAGATCACCAGACCGAGCGTGTGGAGGCGCGGGGCACCGGCAGCGAGCGCGGCGAGGTTCTCCTCGAGGGAACGCCCGCTGAGGACGGCAACTTCGAGGCTCGGCAGGGGAGGAAGAACGATCGGGTTGTTCGGGTTCGGGTATGGCTTCGGCATGACGGACGGCCGGAAGTCGAGCCTTTCGAGGCGATGGAGCCGGGCGAGGGCCTGTGGAGCCGCCGTTGGGGCGTCGTCATCGCTCGACACATCCCACAATGACAACTCCACTAACCGCTCGTGCGCGCCGATCCGCCGCCAGCCTGCCGCGGAAAGCGCGCTCGATGGCCCGATAAAAAGCTGATCCAGCGCGGGAAGTCGATCGAGGATCGGCCAATCGGCTTCCGCTGCGGAGGGAAGCCCCTGCGGGCTCAAGGGCTGTCGCGGCTGCCTCCACCGCGAGTCCCATCCGGCCATCGTCGCCATGTCCCCGTCCGGAAGCTGGTCACCGCTCATGGTCGGCGGCCAGTTTGTCCATTCGGTGGAGAACACCGGCACGGAGTCGTGCGTGGCCCGGTCGGTCCCGCGGATCAACAAGCCCCCCCCCAGGAGCGGCCCCACATAGAGCACTCCGATCCCGAGCATGAGGAGCGTCCAGGGCCTGGAGACGATTCCCCAGAGCACGAGCGCGTATGGGCGGAGGATCGCGACCATGGCTCACCTCCCGGAGGTTGCGGCGGCGGCTTCGCCGTCGTGGAGTTCGAGGAAGATCTCCTCAAGATTGAGATTGTCGACCACGACCTCCGCCACGAACCTCTCACGCACCCCCGCCACGAGTGTCGGATCGATGCCGTCGACCGTCACGAGCGCCTGCCGGCCGCGGACCTCCTGGCGGAGCGTGCCCGGCAGGCGGAGATCGGCCGGCAGATCGGCCGCGGCCTCGATCCGCAGCCGCTTGACCCGGTCCTTGAGGACGTCGATCTCGTCGTGGAACGTCACCTTGCCCGCGCGGAGGAGGGCAACATGCGAAGCGACCCGTTCGAGATCGGAGGTGATGTGGGTGGAGAAGAGGACGGTGCCGGCCCCGTCGGCGGCGGTCTCGAGCACCGTTTCGAGAAACCAGCGCCGGGCCACCGGATCGAGACTCGCCACCGGCTCGTCGAGGATCAGGAGCTCGGGGCGGTGGCCGAGGGCGAGCACGAGGGCGAGTTTTTGCTTTTGCCCCACCGAGAGTGGGCCGACGCGGTGGCCGAGGGGGAGATCCCAGCGGCGCAGGAGCTCCTCCCCCCAGGCCCGATCCCAGCTGGAATAAAAGCTCGACACGTAGGCGACGGTCTGGCGGACGGTGAGCCAGGGATAGAGCGTCGCTTCCTGGGGCACGTAGCCGATCCGGGCCTTCTCCCGATCGGCAAGCTGCCAGGTATCGGTGCCGAGGACGGTCGCGGAGCCCTCGTCGGCCTTGAGCAAGCCGAGGAGGCATTTGATGAGCGTGCTCTTGCCGGAGCCGTTGAGGCCGAGCAAGCCGATCACCTGCCCACGCGGCACCCGCAGATCGATCGAGTCGAGAACCGCCCGCGTGCCGAAGCGTTTGACGAGGCCCGACACGTCGATCGCGTCGCCGGCAACACCATTTCCAATCATGGCGACTTCTCCTCAAGGGACGATTTCACCACCGCCAGGAGCTGCGCCGGCGTGAGCCCGAGTTGCAGCCCGCGAACCACCGCCTGATCGACCAGCGGGCGGACCTGAGCCCTGCGATCGGCAAGCGAGCCGGCATCGCGGGCCGTCGCCACGACCATCCCCTTCCCCCGGTCCCGTTCGAGGACACCATCGGCCTCAAGCCGGCTCCAGGCCTTCGAGACCGTCATCGGGTTGACCCCAAGCGCCACCGCCACCTGGCGGACGCTCGGCAGCGTGTCCCCCGGACAAAGTCGCCCTCCCGCGACAAGCGCCTCGACCTGGTCGATGAGCTGCCGGTAGATCGGCACCCCCGACGAGGCGTGCACGACGAAGATCGGTTCGGGGCGGGACATGGCAGATCCGGGGAGCGGACCGAATGACGATGTGTATCACTACACTCATACACATGGCGTCGAAGAGGTGTCAAGGGTGGGGCCGGCGGCGGGCAGCAGTGGTACGATTCCGGCATGACTGCTCCCTCCCCCCGCACCGAGCCGCGCGTCAAGCCTCGGGTCGCGAGACGTTCCCGCCGGTCCATGAATATGGAATATGGCCAGAGCGTCTGTTCACCGGAGGGTGGTAGGCTTTCGGCATGGCCGCTCCCGCCCCGCCTCAACAGCCGCGTGTCACCGTCGTTCTCCCGGTGTGGAATGCCGGCGACTACCTCGCTGCCGCCGTGGAGAGCATCCGGGCGCAGACACTTGCCGACTGGGAGATGCTGGCGATCGACGACGGCTCGACCGACGGCTCGCGACAGACCCTCGAAGACTTCGCCCACAGCGACCGTCGAATTGTTGTGACCAGCCGCCCCAACCGCGGCCTCGCCGCGACGCTCCAGGAGGGGATCGACCGGGCCCGTTCGGGAATCGTGGCGCTCATGAACGCCGACG
>CANGIH010000380.1 GCA_947453875.1 Planctomycetaceae bacterium
GAGGATCCCCTGCTCGGGGAACCAGGCCAGGGCGTGGTGATCCCACAGGGCGCTCGACCACGACTGCCAACCATCCCCGGCGAAGGTGTAGGTCGACGCCCGCCGCGGCTTGGCCGGGTTGCTGACGTCGAACACCGAAAGCTGCAGGCCGAGGACGCGTCCGGTGGTCGGATCGACATCGCGGCCGACACCGAGGAGGTGGGTGGCGTCGAGTGGCTGGAGATAGGAGGAGAACCCAGGAACTTTGAGCTCGCCGACGACCTTCGGCCGGGTGGGATTGGCCAGATTGATGACAAACAGCGGATCGACCTGCCTGAACGTGCTCACGTAGGCGACGTCGCCGACAAACCGGCTGGAATAGATCCGCTCCCCCTTGGCAAGGCCCGTGACGGCGCCGACGGTGACGAGGTTGCCATCCGACTCCCCGAGGACGAATACGCCGGCGGAGGAATTGGTGAAATTCCAGTCGCCGTCGGCGCCCCAGTTTGTCGTCGCCACGCGAAGGAAGCCGTCGTGTTCGTCGAGAGAGAACTGATCGAGCGTCGTCCCTGGCACGGCCCCCATCGACAAAAGCGGCACGCCCGCGGCGGCGAGATCGAAGTGGTAGATGTTCGTCGTCAGTCCGTTGTCGCGGGAATCCCACCAGCTCCCCCAATTGGCGGCCGAGATGTAGAGCCCGGTCGCGGAGGCGTAGACCGTGCCAGAGATCCCGGCGACGCTCGTCGACGATTCCGGGCCGACGGTGTCGTCGGTGATGTCGAACTCGACCACCGACAGCATCGTGGCCGACTGGAAATCGAGGGGAACCCAGGTGTGGTCCAAAGTGACGAGGGAACCGGAGGTCGTCGCGCCGGAGGCCGCAGTGACGGTATATGTCGGCAAGGCATGATCGCTCCACGCCTGCTCGAGCCGGGCACGGTAGGCTGCCGCGTCCTCGTAGACATACTTCGCTCCCCCCGGCGGGCCGATATCGATCGGGGGGAGGATCGTCGTGACGATGCCGTCGACGCCGGTGAAGCTCACCGGATCGGGGGTGACCGGCGCGGGCGAGCCCCCGTCGGCGCCCCCCACCGGCACGAGCGCCGGCGTGGGGATATCGAGGTTGTCCTGGGCCACGACGAACACGCGGCCGTCGATATCGCGGGCATCCTGGAGCCAGCCGTCGAGGGCCGTCTTTTCGAGGATCTTGGGCGCGGATGGATCGGCGACGTCGACAACGGTGACGATCACCTGAGGGGTCCACTGTCCTGCGCCCCACCACCCGAAGCGCCCGACGATCGGCTGCACCGACCCGTCGACGGCGGTCCAGCGGTTTTCCTGCGAGATCACCGTCAACCGGCTGCCGCGGAGGAAGAGCGACCGTTCGTCGCCTTCGACCGAGACGTGGCTCGACACCGCGAGAGAAGCGGCCGGCCAGGCGCTGACGATGTCGACGCCATCGCCGGCGAGCACGTAGAGCGATCGGCCGTCGGTCTTGACGATATCCCCTTCGTCGACGCCATCGACCTGGTTGTTCGTGCCGGAGAAGTCGGTGTTGCCGGCGGCCTCACCTGAGGACGGCGCCAGCGTCCCACCGGCATCCTGACGGGCCGTGTAGGCGATCGGCCACCATGGGACCGGCTGCCCGAGCTGACCGCCCCACTGCTTCATGGCGGTGTCGACATACCAACTCTTGAGCTGATCGTCGCTTTCGAGGGTGTGGAGAGGATTGGTGGTTTCGTTGCCGATGAGCTTCTCGCCGGCAGCGAGCCGCACCTGATCAACCCCCTTCACGCCATAGAACTGGTCGATCCCGGTGCCACCGAGGAGCGTGTTCCTCCCGGCGCCGCCGCGGAGCGTGTCACGGCCGCCATCGCCATGGAGCGCGTCGTTGCCGGTGCCGCCGACAAGGGAGTCGTTGCCATTCCCCCCCTCGATCGCATCGTCGCCTCCGCCGCCGTTGACCGTGTCGTTCCCCTCGCCCCCCTCGATGTGGTCGGCCGCATTCCCCCCCTGGAGCGTGTCGTTGCCGGGGCCCCCCACGAGCCAGGTGCGGATCTTCGTGTTGTCGGGGATGTCGATCGTGATCGTGTCGTCCCCCCGGCCGCCGAAAACGTGGATCACGCGCACCGCCGCCTCGCGGCGCGTGCTGACGACGGTGCCGTTGACGGAGGCACGGAGCAGCGCGGCATTGGCGGGGTCGCGGTCGACGACGATCGTGTCGTCATAGTGCCCCTTCACCTGGTCGCCGTTGATCCGCCACAGGGCAGTGCCGATGTTGGCCGCCATCGGCAGGCGTGCCTCAAGCGCCTCGAACATCGCCACCAGCCCTGCCGCCGCCCGCCGCTGTGATCGATCGGCATCGCCACGGCGGGGAGTGGCATGGGACGGACGACGACGGGAGGGTGCCATGGTGGGCCTCGGCAGGGACTGGGTTTGAGGGGCGAAGCCCCGGAGCGGGGTCGATCCCCCCCGAATCCACGAGCCTAGGGCGTCGGCCGCGGCACCGCAATGTCCGCGGGTCGGTCGGCTGCCCCCCGTTCCGAGGCTCGCGGTATCATCCAGCCGTCCCCCCCTTGCCCCGCTTCCCCGATCGGCATCCTCCCAGGCGGGAGCAGTGTCGGCGCGGGGAAGGTGGCATGGCTGCGGCTCGTCATTCCGGGGCACCCCAGAGCCCCATCAGCCACGCCGGATCCCTCACCCGAACCTCAAAAGACGCCTCCATGCAAAGCTCCCTTTCCAAGCCATCGCCTTGCGGCTTCCTTGGCATCGACGCCGGCACGCAGGGGCTGTCGGTGATCTTCACCGACAGCGACCTGAAAATCCTCGGCACGGGGGAGGTGGGCTACGAGATGATGGCCGGCTTGGGGGCGGAGTGCTACGAGCAGGTCCCAGCCGACTGGGAGAAGGCGCTCGGTGAGGCGATGGCAGCCCTGCGGAAGAATCTTGCCGCCAAGGGGATCGAGCTTGCCGTCGCGGCAATCGGCATCTCCGGACAGATGCATGGCGAGGTGCTCGCCGATTCAGAAGGAACGGCGCTCGCGCCGGCGCGCCTGTGGTGTGACGGCCGCAACGAGGCCGAGGCGGCCGAGCTCACGGCGCTTCTCGGCGTCAAGATGCCGAAACGGATCACCTCCGCCCGCTTCCTCTGGACGATCCGCCACCGCCCCGACCTCGCCCGCCGCACCGCCCACCTCAGCACGCCCGCCGGCTGGATCGCCTTCCGTCTCACCGGGCAGTGGCGGCTCGGGATCGGCGATGCCGCCGGGATGTTTCCGATCGATCAGGCCACGCTCGATTACGATCAAAAACTCCTCGCCGAGTACGACCGGCTCGTCGTCGCCCAGCCCGGTGGCCCCTTCCCGCGACTGGCCGATCTCCTTCCGAAGGTGGCGAAAGCGGGGGAGGATGGCGGCGTGCTCGATGCCCACGGCGCCGCCCTCCTCGGGCTGCCTGTCGGCAC
>CANGIH010000381.1 GCA_947453875.1 Planctomycetaceae bacterium
TAGCCGACGCCGAACCCGATCGCGTGGAGGAGGACGATGGCTCCGAGCAGACGCGGCCCGGCGGATCGAACCGCGGCGGCGTTCTGGCCGATGATGCTCGCACAGACCAGCGCGATCGTGACCACGCTCACCAGCGGCGCGACCGGGAGCACGCAGCGCACGACCCCCGGCAGCCAGCGATTGACCGCCATCCCGGCGACGACAGGAAGGACGACCACCTGGAGCGTGGAGAGAAAGAGCCCGACGGCGTCCACCTCGACGAGCCTGCCGGCCAGGAGCTTCGTGAGCAATGGCGTGAGGATCACTGCCGCGAGGGTCGTGCAGGTCGTCATGATCACGGAGAGGGCCACATCGGCTCGGGCGAGATACGTGACGACGTTCGACGCCGTGCCTCCGGGGCAGCAGGCGACAAGCATCACCCCGACCGCGTACGGCGTGTCGAGCTCGAGGAGCGTGGCCACACCCCAGCCGGCAAGGGGCATGATGAGGAACTGACCGGCAAACCCCGCCACGACCGCACCGGGGCGCGAGGCGACGCGTCGGAAGTCATCGATCGAGAGGGTCAGCCCCATGCCGAGCATGATCACAGCCAGCCCCACGACAATCGCATTCCCTCGAAACCAAGTGAACAACTCCGGCTTCAGAAGCGCCAATCCGCAGGCGACGAGCACCCAGACCGGAAAGGCGTTGGCGAGCGTGTCGAGGAGCTTCATCGGCGCGGTCCGGGGGAGGAGGCCTGGGCCAGAAAGAGGAAGTGCCAGCTGCCCCCGGTGGCTTTTGCATGCGGACGAACCCGCTCCACTGTGACGTCGAATCCGCTCGCGGCGAGGAGCTCCTCGAAGGCGGGGTCGGCATGGGCCGACCAGTAGGCGGCGCAGCCGCCGCTCCGCAGCGATTTCCTCACCTGCCCCACCCCGGTGGCCCGGTAGAGGCGGTCGTTGCCCCGAGTGGTGAGGGCCGTGGTGCCATTGTCGACATCGAGGATCACCGCGTCGTAGCGGTCGGCACCGCGCCGAAGGAACTCGGCGACATCCTCCGCCACCACCTCGACGCGTTGATCGGCGAGGCAGTCGGCCCCGAGGCCGTGGGCTGGTTCACGGTTCCACTCGATGACCGCCGGCATGATCTCCGCCACCACAACCTTGGCATCGGGGGGCAGGCAGTCGAGGGCGGCACGGAGCGTGAACCCCATCCCCAGGCCGCCGATGAGGACACGCGGCCCGCGCGTCGTCGCGAGAGAGGCGCAGGCCAGCTCGCCGAGGCGCTCCTCGGAGTGGTGCTGGCGAGTCGACATCAGTTCGATGCCGTCGACACGGATGATCCGATCGGCGTCATGCGCAAGGAGCGTCATCGGCCGTCCATCGGGGGTGGTGGACGTGGCAAGGAGGGTGGTCTTCTTCACAGCAGCGATCCGGGACGTCGGCCCGACCTCCGTCTTCCCGACACGAGTTCGAGCTTCGACTGGCGTGACATCCGCTTGATCGCCGCCTCGCGCCGCAGCGCCGCACTCCTCGTGCCGGCCGGTTCCTGGTGGGCGAGCTTCACGGGCAACCGAGTGCGGGTGTAGCGCGAGGCAGTGCCTGCATTGTGCGCTGCGAGGCGTCGGTCGATGTCGGTGGTGATCCCGGTGTAGAGGGAGCCATCCCGGCAGCGCACAAGATAGACCGTCCAGAGCGATGTCATCCGCGGAATCCACGCCTCGGTCCGGGGTATCCGCCCGGCACCAAGAGGGGCAGTCTACCTGCCCGGCCCCGGGACCGGTGGCGGGAGCGGTCGCGGAAGGCGTATCCTGTGACTCGGTCATGCAGGCAAGGGAGGGATTTGGGATGCCATTCATGCAGCGGTGGATTCTCCCGGCGGCGCGGGCTTCGCGGGGGATTCTTCTCCCGGTCGCCGCCGTGATCATGTCGTGTCTGGCGGCACCGGTGGCCGCCGACGAGCCTCCACCGGCCCGGTTCCGCGCCGGCTTCGCCGAGCGCGACATCAGCCCGCAGGTCGGCGATGAGGCGCCTGGGGGATATGGCAAGGCCAGGCACACCGCCTTCCACGACGCCTGCAAGGCCCGCGCCGCGGTCTTCGACGACGGCCTGGCCCCGGTGGCGATCGTCGGACTCGATGCCCTCCTGATCCGCAAGCCGCAGGTCGCCGAAGCGCGGCGAAGGATCACCGAGCGGACGGGCATTCCTGGCGACCGCGTCATGATCGCCGCCTCGCACTCTCATGCCGCCGGCCCCACCGGCATGATCCTTCCGGGCGAGTTTGACGGCGACTCCGACCTCGTCCGCGATCTCGCCTACGAGAAGACCGTGGTTGGATCTCCCGACTATCTCGAGAAGGTGATCGAGGGGATCGCCGGCGCCGTCACTGCCGCATTCGAGACACGTGTCGAGTCGCGGGCGGCCGCCGGGTACGGACTGGCGGAGGGGGTGAGCTTCAACCGCCGCTTCCGGATGCGGAGCGGTTTCACGATGACCCATCCCGGGGTCGGCAATCCCGACATCATCGGCCCCGCCGGGGGGATCGATCCTCAGGTCGGCGTGCTCGGTGCCTGGAACGGCGCGGGCGATTGCCTCGGCGTCGTCGTCAACTTTGCCTGCCATGCGACGACCGGCCCTCCCGGCATCTCTGCCGACTACGTCCAGCATGTGGAACGCGCGCTCCGCGGTGCCCTCGGAGACGGATGCATCGTCGTGTTCACCGCCGGCATGGCAGGGGATGTGACGCAGGTCGACAACCGCACTCCCCACGCCTACGCGCAGTTCGGCAACGCGGCTGCACGCCGTCTCGGCTCGGCGGTGGGCGCGGCTGCGGCCTTGGCGCTGCTCACACTCGAACCGTCGGCCGCGGCGCTGGTGCCACTCGAAACGAGGACTCGGACCCTCCAAATCCCGCGCCGGGTCCCCCGAGCGGACCGGCTGGCGCGGGCGATGAGGCTCGTACAGGCCGGGCCGGAGGAGAAGATCGATCCGACGGAATGGACGTTTGCCAAGGAACTCGTGCTCCTCGACGCCCGGCTCAAGCGTGAACCGGTGGCCCCGGTCGAGGTTCAGGCGATCCAGATCGGCCCGGCGGTGTTTCTCTCCTGCCCGGCGGAGTATTTCGTCGATTACGGGCTGGAGCTGAAAGCCGCCGGCCCCTTTCCGGTCACGTTCCCGGTCTCCCTCGCCAACGACTGCATCGGCTACGTGCCGACCGAGGATGCGATGGGCCCGCGCGGCGGAGGCTACGAGACGCGATTGACGAGCTATTCAAACCTCGTTCCCAGCGCCGGCCGGACGATCTGCGACACCCTCAAGGGTCTGGCCGCCGACTTGACACCGGGCCCGATCCCGATGGCCCCCCCGGCGCCCCCCTTCCAGGGTCAACCATGGTCGTATGGAAACCTGCCGCCGGAACTCGACTGACGCCCTGGAACGATTCCATGACGGCCCTGCGAATCA
>CANGIH010000382.1 GCA_947453875.1 Planctomycetaceae bacterium
GCGAGCAGATCGCGCCGAGGAGGTCGGCATATTCGGCCAGCGGATGGCTGTGGACGTAGTAGCCGAGCACCTCCTTCTCGTACGACCGCATCTCCATGTCGGAGAGCGGCGGCACATCGGGTAATCCCGGCGGCGGCGCCGCCGCCGCCGTCACGGCCTGCGGCGCTTCGTCGAAGGCATCGAACAGGTTTTTCTGGCCGCTCTTGCGATCAGCGGCGAGCGACGCCCCCGCGGCCACGGCCTTCTCGATCCCCGCCAGGAGCGCGGCCCGCTTCGCATTCATCGGGCGATCCCCTCCGAGCGAGTCGAGGGCCCCGGCCTTGGCGAGGCTCTCCACGGCGGTCTTGTTGACCAGCGAGGAATCGAGGCGGCCACAGAAATCGTCGAGATCCCGGAATGGCCCCCCCTTCTGCCGCGCCGCCGTGATCGCCGCCGCAGCCTGACCTCCACACCCCTTGATCGCGGAGAGCCCGAAGAGGATCCTCCCATCCGCCACGGCGAAGTCGGCGAACGAGGTGTTGACGTCGGGGGGCGCGACCTCGATCCCCATCCGCCGGCAGTCTTCCACATGCTCGACGAGCGCGTCCTTCTTCTTGAAATTCCGGCCAGTGATGTCGCCGGAGAGAAGGGCCGCCATGAACTCCACCGCGTGGTGGGTCTTGAGGTAGGCCGTCTGCCAGGCCAGCAGCGCGTAGGCGGTGGAATGGCTCTTGTTGAAGCCGTATCCGGCGAACTTCTCGATCAGACCGAAGAGCTCCTGGGCCTCCGCCGCCCCCAGCCCCTTGGCCTTCGCCCCAGCCACGAATTTCTCGCGGAAGGCGGCGATGGTCTCCAGCTTCTTCTTGCTGATCGCCTTGATGCAGGTATAGGCGCTGGAGAGCTCGATGCCGCCGAGCTTCTCCAGGATCCGCATCACCTGCTCCTGGTAGACCATCACCCCGTGCGTCTCCTCGAGCACCTCCTTCATCACGGGATGGGCATACTCGGCAGGCTTGCGGCCATGCTTCACGGCGACGTAGTCGTCGACCATGCCCCCCTCGAGCGGGCCTGGGCGGTAGAGCGCATTGACGGCGACGATGTCCCGGAAGTGGTCGGGCTTCATTCGCTGGAGGAGGTCGCGGATGCCACCGCTCTCGAGCTGGAAGATGCCCTTCGTCTCACCGCGGCAAAGAAGATCGAACGTCGGCTGATCCTCGAGCGGGAACGCGAGCGGGTCAGGGCGGGTGCCGGTGGTCTGGTGGATGATGTCGATCGTCTTGGCGACCACCGTCAGGTACCGGAGGCCGAGGAAGTCCATCTTCATCAGTCCGGCACGCTCGACATCCCCCATCGCCCACTGGGTGATGACTTCCTCCTTGCCTGTCACCCGCTGGAGCGGCACATACTCCACCAGCGGCCTGTCGGCGATCACGACCGCCGCGGCGTGCGTGCCGACGTTTCTGGCCAGCCCCTCGATCCGCCCGGCGAGATCGACGAGTTCCCGGACCTCGCCGTCGGCCTCACAGGCCCCGGCCAGCTGGCTTCCGGGGGCCGAAGCCTCCTCGATCGAGATTCCCAACTGATCGGGCACGAGCGCCACGATCGAATCGACCCGCGGCAGCGGCAGGCCCATCGCTCGCCCCACATCACGGATCGCGGCCCGTGCGGCGAGCGTGCCGAAGGTGCCGATCTGGGCGACGTTGGCCTCCCCATACTTCTGCTTGACGTATTCGATGACTTCGCCGCGGCGCTCCTTGCAGAAATCGATGTCGATATCGGGCGCCTCCTTGCGGTTGACGTCGAGGAACCGCTCGAAAAGCAGGTCGTATTCGAGGGGACAGACATGGGACAGATAGAGGGCGTAGGCGACCAGCGCCCCCACGCCCGAGCCTCGCGCCGCAGCGGGGATATCCTGCTCGCGTGAGTGCCGGACGAAATCCCAGACGATGAGGAAGTAGCTCGAGAATCCGAGGGTGTCGATGACACCGAGCTCGCGGTCGAGCCGCTCCATCACCTGGGGATGAAGCACCGGCTCCCCGCCTGCCCCTTCCGCCCACCGTTTGGCCACCCCCGCGTAGCGGGCATGGAGGCCCTCGAGGCAGAGTCGTCGCAACTCCTCGGAGGAAGTCCGGCCGCCCGGCACGTCGAACCCGGGGAAGTGGCGTTTGCCCAGCTCGAGTTCGATCGACACGCCATCGGCGATCTCCTGGCTGCGGGCCACCGCGGCCCGCGTGACCTCACCGGCCACCTCGCCGAAGGCGGCGTGCATTTCCTCCGGGCTTTTCAGATAGAACTCCGTCGACTCCATCTTCATCCGCGTGGGATCGTTGCGGAACCGGCCGGTGTTCACGCACAGGAGGATGTCTTGGGCGACGGCGTCCTCCCGATTGACGTAGTGGCAGTCGCAGGTGGCCACCGGCGGGATCCCCAGCTCACGAGACAGCTCGAGGGCCGCGAGCGTGACCTGACGCTGGACCTCGAGGCCGTTGTCCTGGATCTCGAGGAAATAGCGGTCGCCGAACAGTTTCCGAAACCACCCGGCGACCTCGCGAGCCTTGGCGAGTTGCTCGGGCTGGTCGGCACCGACCCCGATCAGCGACCTGCTGAACTCCCCCGACAGGCAGCCCGACAGGCAGACGAGCCCGCCGGAATGGGCCTCGAGGAGTTCGCGGTCGATGCGGGGCTTGAAATAGAACCCCTCGAGGAAGGCCTTCGTGGCGAGCTTGAGGAGGTTGGCATACCCCTCGCGGTCCTTCGCCAGGAGCGTGAGGTGGTAGCTCGATTCCTTCTGGCTTCCAGCCTCCTTGTGGAAGCGGCTGCCGGGCGCGATGTAGGCCTCGTAGCCGATGATCGGATTGATGCCTGCCGACTTTGCCGCCGAGTAAAACTCAAGGGCTCCGTGGAGGTTTCCATGGTCGGTGATCGCCAGGGAATTCATCCCCAGCTCCCTCGTCCTCGCCACCAACCGGTCGATCGAACTGGCCCCGTCGAGCAGGCTGTAGTGGCTGTGGCAGTGGAGATGAACGAAGGAAGCGGCGGACATCCGTGGCCTCGCTGGATCGGGATTGGGCGCCGCAGGCGAAGCGACGCTCCATGCGACACACTCCAACCGCCTGCAGCCGTGACACTCCCTCGAGGGAGATTCTACAGCACCTGCCACCCCGTCCGGGAGCGACCCAGTCCCGCGAAGGCCGCGGCCATCCGGGCAGCCACCGGAATCAGGACTGGCTTGGATCGCCGATCTTTCGCAGCATTTCGGCCAGTCGTCCCTGGAGGTCGAGGATCGCCTGCCAATGGGCGAAGTCGATCTCCACCTTCTCGGCCCCGGGGCGCATCACGGCCCCTTCGGTCGCCTCACGGAGGACCGCCTGGACATGATCGAACAGCTCGACGAATTCGGCCGTCTGCGCCGGACTCATCCTTTCCGGTGGAGGTGGCAGACCGCCAGGCAACAGCGGA
>CANGIH010000383.1 GCA_947453875.1 Planctomycetaceae bacterium
GCAGGAGGGGTGGCTGCGGTGCTCGCTTCCGGGGCTGGCACGGTCACCGCGGCGGTCGATGGCGCGATGCCTTTCTCCGGGGGAAGCACAAGAGTCGATTCCGACGTGACCATCCTGGCACTGTCGGAGCTCATTGCCGAGGCCGGGGTGGCGACCGAAGACGCCTCCGGTGCCCGCGGCCCGCTTTCAACGACCGCGACTCGTGGGGGGGCCACGGCTGGCTGGCTCGTGACGACCTGTGCCGCCGACGACGAACGGGTCGATTCAGGTTCCCACAGGTCTTGCTCCGGCTCACGCGGTGCCGACGGTGGAACCGTCGCCGCCACCGCGAGCGGGGTCGGCCGATTGGAGGCATCGACGCGGGCGAGTTGCACGGCGAGGATCGGTTGGCCCTCCCGGAGCGGATGGCGGACGACGAGGTTCTCGATGTCGTCGCCGAGCCGCATCGCTGAAGAAGGAATCATCGCCTTCGGCCAGTCACGAAGCGCCACGTCCCACACCGTCACCGGCGCACCTGCCTGCAGCGGGCGGATGGCGACGAGGATCGGCTCGCTCTCTACCCGCGGCTGCACCTGAGCCAGATGTGCGTCGAGCACGCTGTTGATCCCAAAGGCCGCGGCGGCACCCGCCACGAGGGCGGCGCCGAAGACGGTGTATGACCGCGGACGGTGCGACCGCGCGGATGCCGACGTCGTGGTCATGGAGGATTCCGTGGCTGCCGGGGGTGCCGCTGCCCAGCCGGGATGGTTCCGGGCACAAGGCGATGGCTCGTCCCCTTCGATCGGCATGGCCGGAATCGTCGCGTCATCCGAGATGCGGGGGGAGTCTCCGCTTGCCTGAAAGGCGCAGACCCCCGCGCCCGCAGGGGAGGCCGAGGTTGGCAGCGTCTTCCCAGCTTTCCAGCTTTCCGCCCCCCTCAGCACCGACGGTCAGTCGGCGCCGGGCGGGCGATCGATGCCGGACCATGGCTGGTCGCCGGTCGTCATTCCCGCGGCCCCGCCGCCTCCTCCGTCTGCCTCGTCGGCCGGGGAGAACATCGGATCGACCCCTGGGGCGAGCGGCCGCAGGGCCAGCAGACGCAACTCGCTGACACCCTGGCTCCTCGGCCGGAAGAGAGCGTCGCCCACCGACGAACTCGGCGCGCCTGCAGGGCCCACGATCAGAAGTCCATCGGGGGGCACGGTCACGTCGCAGCGGAGCATTTCGAGGATCTTCCGCCGCTGACCGGTTTCCAGCTTGAAAGCGCCCTCCTCTCCCACCCAGCTTCGCTCGAGCGGACCATGTCGGATCACCGGAACAAGATCGACACGTACCCGCCCATCCGCAGCCGGCCACGCCCGAAGCGTGAAGTATGGAAGTGCGTCGGCATAGCTCGCTCCCTGAAGCCCGTCGTCTCCCTGCTCCATGACGACCAGATCGGGGGCGGCCTTGAGGGAGACCAGTTCACTCTCGCGACCGGGAAGCAACCGGAGCACACGGCGCACGACGGGGGGCGTGGCGTCGGCGGTGTTGGCGGGGATGGGAGGGCCCTCGTCGCCGGACGTCAGCGGAGGCTCGAGTGCCGCGAGGATCGGGTCCGGCAGCCGTCCAAGGAGGATGCCGGCCCGCAACCCGTTGGCGGCCAGGCGGCGGCGGATGGCCTGGTCGATCATCTGTTCATCGACGCGATTCCAGAGTGCCGCGGCAGCGGAGCCGTCGCCGGCATCGCAGCGGAGGAAGAACACCTCAAGCGGAAGCGTGCGGGCGACGGGACGAGGGGCATTACCGCCGAACATCCCCGCAGCCCCCGGGTCATCCGGGGAAACGGACCCGTCGAGGATGTGCGTGGAGAGGCACCCCGACGCCACGATGGCGGCGGCCAACACCAGCAACGGCGATGCGAGGGCGTTCGGGCGGAGGAGCATGCGCGCGGCGCTGCGGACCTGTGGGGCGTGAGGCCAGCCAGGGGGCCGCGGAGGGTAGGCCCCGGGGCGGGGGAAGTCAACGCCGAGGGGGCAATCCGTGCGGCCCCCTCAACGGCCCGCCACACCCGCTCGCGAGCTTACGAGACCGCTTTCACGGCGTTGGCGAAGATCGCCAGCCCCGCCCCGGCCGCATGGCTATCGAGCCGGGCGTTCCAGGAGGGGTGCTGCACGGCATCGAGGAACCGTTCGGGGTGCGGCATCAGCCCGAACACACGCCCGGTCGAGTCGCAAATTCCGGCCACGTCGCCTGCGGATCCATTGGGGTTGGTGGAACGCCCGGCGGGGTCGGCGGCGTAGCGGAGCACGAGCTGACCGGCTGCCCCGAGAGCCGCGAGGTCGGCATCCGTGCGGACCACGAACCGGCCTTCGCCATGGGCGACCGGGAGGTCGAAGGGCGTGTCGAGCCCCTGGAGCATTGCGCACTTCCCCGGCGTTGCGGCGAGGTGCACCCACCGATCCGTGAACCGGCCCGAGGTGTTGTGGGCGAGCGAAGCCTGCGGGACTCCCGCGGCGTTGGCGACGAGCATGCCGGTCTGCATCAGGACCTGGAAGCCGTTGCAGATCCCCAGCACGAGGCCACCCCGGTCTCTGAATCGCCCCAGCAGGTCGCCGAGCCTGGTCTTCAGTTCGAGCGCGAAGATCCGGCCGCTGGCGATGTCATCGCCATAGGAGAACCCGCCGGGAATGCAGAGGATTTGAAAGTCATCGGCGAGCAAGGGCTTCTGCGCCAGTGCCCGCACGTGAACCCTGCGGGCGATGGCCCCTGCACGTTCGAAGGCGTGCGCCGTCTCGTGGTCGCAGTTCGTGCCGGGAGCCCGGAGAACGAGGGCGCGGGGAGAAAGCATGGTGGAGTCCCTGGCGGCGGACGGGATCGGTAGGAGGATCAAAAAGAAGGTGAACTGCGGGTCAACGGAAGGGAATCATCTGGGGGTCAGCGGGAGGCGTGGCCGTGCCATGCCTTCGCGAGCGTCTCGACAGGAATCCGCTCGGTGGTGTCGCCGGTTCCGGTGACGACGATCTCGGGTTTCACGATCACCTCGCCAACCCAGGCCCAGGGAATGCCATCGAGGCATTCCCCCAACCCCGCAGCATCGGCATCGACCTCGCAGATGAATCGGCAAGGGGTCTCGGCGAACGCGATCGCCAGGTCGGCGTGACGCCCCTGGCCTCCCCCGAGGAGCGTGGGCACCTTGGCAAGATCGATCGTCGCCCCGAGGGATCCCCCGATCGCCATCTCGGCCAGAGCCGGGAGTAAACCCCCGTCGGAGATGTCGTGGCAGGCGAGCACGCCGGCGCTGCGCAGGGCCCGTGCCACTGCCACGAATGTCTGCCGGCAGTTGGCGGCATGGACCGCCGGCACCTTCCCGCCACGGACGATCCCCAGCGCCTCGAGTTGGCTGCCGGCGAGTTCGTCCTTGGTGAGGCCGATGATCGCCAGCCGGTTGCCCGCCCGCTTCAGATCGGGCGTCA
>CANGIH010000384.1 GCA_947453875.1 Planctomycetaceae bacterium
ATTTTGGTCTTCGTAGTCGGGCGTCTCCACCAGCGCCGGAGGGAAGGGATCGGTGTTGGTGTTGAGGTAGGCATGGATTTTCAGCCCGTCCTTGATGAGAAACTCTGGGATGACGCCCGTCCTGTCCGGGTACTCCAAGTAGATCCGGAGAACTGCCTGGTGACCGCGGCTGGCGATGTCGTCGAGCAGGGTCTCCAGCGGCTGCCAGTCGAAGTCGTCGTATCCCTTCACCAACGCCGAGTAGGGGAGGGTGTTGAACTCGAGCGAATGCGGAAACGAGCCGCGCACGTCGCCTGAATAGGGCACGAGGCCTTTGAGCGGATTGTCGACCGGGGCTGGCGCGGAGCCCAGCGTGTGCACTGAATCGGCCGCCATCAGCGGGGCCACGAGTGCCGTGATGACGAGCAGGTACGCCGTCAGGCCGACGCGATTCGTTGTTCCGCTTCGCATCGCACTCCTCCTCCGAGATGATTCCGCCGGACACTGCCAAGCGCTTGCCCGAAGTGTCGGGGAAATCCTACCTGCGGCCGCTCTCTTCGGTGGAGAGTCGTTTGTCAGCTGCCCTGCCGAGATCGACGGCGGTGCCGATGCTCAAGCGCCGATCCATAGGTACGATTGGGATGTTCGAGGCACGGTGGAGCCTCACAAAAGTATTTTTTCACCCGTCAAGCAGGAAGCCGATTCATGTCCAGCCAGACCCATTCCGTCGCCGCGGCGCTTCAAAAGGCCGGGATCACGATTCCCGCGGTGCCCAAGCCGGCCGGGGCCTATGTCGGGGCGATCCGCACCGGCAATCTCGTCGTCACGTCCGGCCAGCTTCCCTGGGTCGACGGGAAGCTTCTCCATGTCGGCCGGATCGGCGCCGAGGTGAGCGAGGCGGAAGGGAAGGCCTGTGCCCGGATCTGCGCGATCAATGCCCTGGCGCAATTCCAGGCAGCAATCGGCGATCTCGAGGCGATCCGGCGGATCGTGCGCGTCGAGGGCTTCGTCCACTGTGCCCCCGGCTACCGCGGCCATCCGCGCGTCCTCGACGGCGCCTCGCACCTTTTCAACGAGCTCTTTGGCGACCGCGGCATCCATACCCGCGTCGCCCTCGGGATCACCGAGATGCCCTTCGACGCCCCGGTGCAACTGGTCATCTGGGCCGAGGTGGCCTGACGGGAAGGGCTCCGGGATGGCCCTGGCCATCAACGACACCGCCCCGGAGCAGCGGTCTGCCCCGGGGCGGTGTTGATCGTGGCGGGGCCGCCGCCGGTGAGGCAGGCACGGGTCAGTGGGCCTTGCCAGTGGCGACCGGCTCGCGCTCCGGGATCCGCATGCAGTAGAAGGATCGCCACACGAAGTAGAACGCCACGAGAAGCATCACCACGCCGACGATGCCGGTGTAGTCAAACGGCTTCCCGGCGCCGGTGATGTGATTCCCCGCCGCGTCGACCGGATGGCGGATCTTGACCGCGATCTCCACCGCCAGGAGGCCGAAGAGGGTCGAGAACTTGATGATCGGGTTCAAGGCCACGCTCGTCGTGTCCTTGAACGGATCGCCGACCGTGTCACCGACCACCGTGGCGGCATGGAGCGGAGTGTTCTTCTCCTTGAGATCGACCTCGACGAGCTTCTTGGCGTTGTCCCAGGCGCCGCCGGTGTTGGCCATCGAGATCGCCTGGAAGAGGCCGAAGATCGCGATCGAGACGAGATAGGCCACGAAAAAGTTCGGGTCGAAGAGCGCGAAGGCGAGGGTGATCGTCATCAGGGCGATGAAGATGTTCCACATCCCGTTCTGGGCGTACTCGGTGCAGATCCTCACGACCGTCTTCGAGTCCTCGATGTCGGCCTCCTTCTTGTCGAGGTTCATGTTCTGCTTGATGTATTCCACCGCCCGGTAGGCGCCGGTGGTGACAGCCTGCATCGAGGCCCCGCAGAACCAGAAGATCACCGCGCCACCGCAGATGAAGCCGAGAAGGACCGGGGCGTCGGTGAGGCTCAGGTGGAGGAGCCCCTCTTTTTTGAGCGAGAGGATGATCGAGAAGATCATCGTCGTCGCCCCCACCACCGCCGTGCCGATGAGCACCGGCTTGGCGGTCGCCTTGAAGGTGTTGCCAGCCGAGTCGTT
Organism: Planctomycetaceae bacterium; assembly: GCA_947453875.1. GTDB lineage: Bacteria > Planctomycetota > Planctomycetia > Pirellulales > UBA1268 > QWOP01. The sequence continues at coordinate 2,111 of CANGIH010000384.1, forward strand.
GGCCTCGAGGTAGTGCTTCCCCTGCTCGAAATCAGGCTTGAAGCCGAAGTCGCGCTCGATCTCCTTGGCGATCCCGGGGATCTGCTCCGTCTGGGCGAGCTCGAACACCGACTGGGCGTTGTCGGTGACCGGTCCGTAGCTGTCGACGGCGATGTTCACCGGCCCCATGCAGAGGAAGCCGAAGGCGACGAGGCCGAAGGCGAAGATCGAGGCATATTCCCCCATCACCTGATCGAGCCCCAGCTGGCTGACGACAAACGCCCCAAACATCAGCCCGGCGATCAGCATCCCCTTCCAAAAAGCGCTGAAGTAGCCGGCCACGAGGCCGGAGAGGATCGTCAGCGACGCCCCTCCCTCGCGCGAGGCCGTCACGATCTCCTGGACATGCATGGAGTGGGAGCTCGTGAACACCTTCGTGAACTCCGGGATCAGCACGGCGGCGAGCGTGCCGCAGCTGATGATCGTTGCCAGCTGCCACCACAGGTTCGGGAGCTTCGTCCCCCCCTCGACGGTGATGTCGCCGATGAGGAGGTAGCTCATCAGGTACGACATGCCGATGCAGAGGATCGAGGCGATCCAGATCAGGCGAGTGAGCGGCTCCTCGAAGTCGAATTCCTTGAGCCCCTTGTACTTCTTCTCGGAGATCGACTGGTTGAGGAAGTACGACGCCCCCGACATGAAATCCATCAGGAACCGCATGAAGAAGATCCAGACGATGAGCTTCGCCTGGATGTCGGTGCTGGGGACGGCGAGGGTGATGAACGAGATCAGGGCCACGCCGGTAACGCCGTAGGTCTCGAAGCCGTCGGCCGTCGGGCCGACCGAGTCGCCGGCGTTGTCGCCGGTGCAGTCGGCGATCACGCCAGGATTGCGGGGGTCGTCCTCCTTGACGTTGAAGGCGATCTTCATGAGATCGGATCCGATGTCGGCGATCTTCGTGAAGATGCCGCCGGCGATGCGGAGGGCCGAGGCCCCGAGCGACTCGCCGATCGCGAAGCCGAGGAAGCAGTAGCCGACGACGTTTCGCGGCACGAACAGGAGAATGATCACCATCATGATCAGCTCCAGCGAAATCAGGAACAGGCCGATCGACATGCCCGCGCGGAGGGGGATGTTGACGACGTCCCACGGCTCGCCGCGGAGCGATGCGAAGGCGGTGCGGGCGTTGGCGTAGGTGTTGACGCGGATCCCGTACCAAGCGACCCAGAACGAGCCGCCGATGCCGACGATTGAGAACAGGAGCACGAGCAGCAGCGTCGTCACCGACTCGCCTTTAAGGACGAGGAAGTAGTAGGCCATCGCCGCCGCAATGAGCGCGAAGA
>CANGIH010000385.1 GCA_947453875.1 Planctomycetaceae bacterium
GCGCCGGCTCCTGCTGCGACAGTGGACCCGGCGACCGGGGCGGGCGCTGGCCACGATCGCGAGCGTCGCGGTGGCCGTCGGGGCGGTCGTGGCCACCTGGGTGTCGGCCGATGCGTCGCGTGCCGGCTACAAGAAGCTCACATCGGCGATCGAGGGGATCCCGGCAGTCGACATCCTCTCCCGGGGCGGCAGCCGCTTCGAGGCGAGTGATCTCCCCTCCCTCGGCGGCCTCCCCGGCGTCCGCGCGGTGGTGCCGCTCTTCTACCGGCCGACGCTCCTCCGCGTCGGGGAGAAACGTGTCCGCGAGATCGCCGTCGGTGTCGACGCCGAACGGCTGGTGTCGATCGGCCTGCTCGAACTCGCCTCCGGCGCCCCCTGCGTCGCCACCGACGAGGTGGTCCTCGACGAGACTCTCGCCCGCAGCCTCGGCAAGGTGGTCGGCGACGAGATTCTCTTCTTCGCCCGCCGCGGCGTGCGGCGGATGACGGTCGTGGGCCTCGCCGTGCCGTCGTCCCTCCGCTGGTTCGGCGAAGGGGCGGGAGTCGTGCTCGACATCGGGGCCCTCGAGGAGATGTCCAACGCCCTCGGGCTCGTCGATCGCGTCCGCGTCGCGCTCACGCCGGAGGCCGACAGGAAGATGTTCGTCGAGGCGGCCGGCAAGGTGCTCCCCGAGACCCTCGTCGCCGAAGTCCCCGCCGGCAGGGCCGGCCTGGCGGAGGATGTCATGCACTCGGCCGATCTCGGCCTCGACTTCGTCACGGGGCTGACGGTGGCGATGAGCTGGTTCATCGTCGGCAACGCGATGCTCATGAATGTCACCGAACGGCGCCGTTCGCTGTCGCTGGTGCGGCTGCTCGGGGCGAGCGGCCGACAGATCCGCCGCATGATCACGCTCGAAGCGGCGGCGCTCGGCACGGTGGGGGCGATCGTCGGCGTGGTGGCAGGTCTGGCCGCCGCGCGACCGATCGCCGCGGGAATCTCCCGGTCGCTCCAGGCCCCGGTCACCGATCTGATCGTCAACCCGGTGGTCATCCCGGCATCGGCCCTGATGGGGATCCTCGTCGCCATCGCCGCGGCTTGGTGGCCGGCCCGGCAGGCGGCGGCGGTCGATCCCCTCGAGGGCCTCGCCCACGCCCCCCCTCCCCCGGCCCGCGGCATCCCCTGGCGGTTCATCAACGCCGCCCTCGTTCTTTGGGTGATCGCCGGAGTCATCCTCGGGCTCGTGCTGCTGGAAAAACTTCCCCCCCGGGCGGCCGTGCCGGCCGGGATCGCCATGCTCCTTTCGTTCGTGGCCACGACGCCGGTCATCCTGCCCCCGATCGCGCGGGCCTGCGCCACCCTCGTGCCGGCCCGATTCCGCATCGAGCGCGAGTTGGCCCTCGAGCAGATCCTCCGCCAGCCGGTGCGGACGGCGCTGACCACCGGCGTGCTCGTCGTGGCGGTGAGCAACGGCATCGGCCTGGGGCACGCGATCCGCGACAACGTCGAGGACATCCTCGGCTGGTACGCGCGGCTGATGCATGCCGACTGGGTGATGACGCGCACCGGGATGATGAGCGCGGCGGGGGTCGGCGAGGGGAGTGGGGCGCGGGCCGCCGAGGAGGATCTCCGCGCCATCGACGGGATCGGGCGGATCGACGTCATCGCCATCGGCACCGGTCGCGTGGCGGGGGGGGCTTGCGTGATCGTCGCCCGCGACATTCCCGACGATGCCCCGCTGCCGCTCGATCCGGTCGGCACCGATGAGGCCACCGTCCGCGCGGCGCTTGAGCGCGGCGAGGCGGTGGCCGGCACGGTGCTCGCCCGCCGGCTGGGGCTCTCGGCCGGTGACGAGCTGACCGTCGAGGTCTTCGGTCGCTCAACCAAGATCAAGGTCGCCGCGCTCGTCGTCGATTACACCTCGGGCGGGGCGTCGCTCGTCCTCCGCCGGGATGCCGCCAAGCGGCTCTTCGGCCTCGAATCGGCCGACGTGATCCTCGTCACGGCGGCCCCGGGAAAGGCCGACTTACTCGCCGCCCCGCTCGCCGCCGTCGCCGAGCGCCGTGGCATGCTCCTGCGGAGCTTCGCCGACGTGAAGCGGTTCGTGGACGGGATCGTCAACGGCGTCGTCGGCTCGCTGTGGGCGATCCTCGGCCTCGGATTCGTGGTCGGGAGCCTCGGGGTCGCCAACACCGTGACGATGAACGTCCTCGAGAAACGGCGCACGCTCGGACTGCTCCGGGCGGTGGGGATGACGAGCCGTCAGGTGACCGGGGTCGTGGTCCTCGAGAGCGTGCTGCTCGGGCTCTCCGGGGCGATCATCGGCCTCCTCGGCGGGCTCACCACCGCGTTTTTCATCCAGTACGCCAGCCAGCCGCTCCTCGGCCACCCGATCCGGGCCACGCTCCGGCCGACGGTGATCGCCGCCAACATCGCCGCGGCCATCGTCGTCACCGCCCTGGCGGCCTGGTTCCCCGCCCGCCGCGCCGCCCGCCTCGACCTCCTCGAGGCGATCTCGAGCGAGTGACGGCTCAGGCGGGCTCCAATCCGCGCAGGGTGCCGGTGGAGGTGGCGAACCGATCGGTCTCGACCCCGAGCCGGGTGAGCATCGACAGGTAGAGATTGGCCAGCGGCGGGCTGTCGCCGTCGTCGAAGGCCAGATGCCCGGCGTGACGGAAGCCGCCGCCGGCGAGGAGCACCGGCAGGTGGGTGTTGGAGTGGGCGTTGGCATTGCCCATGCAGGATCCATGGAGAACCATCGTCCGATCGAGGAGCGTCTGATCCCCCTCGCGGACGGCATTGAGGCCGGCGAGGAATTCGCCGAGGACGACAAATTGCATCTCCTCGATCCGCTTGAGCTCCGCGATCATTTCCGGGCGATTGCCATGGTGCGTCAGCGCGTGGGTCTCGTGCACCACCCCCGGCGTCCGCGGCACCCATTGGGCAGGGTTCACAAACAACGTCACCAGTCGCGTCGTGTCGCTCTCGAGCGCCAGGCGGATCATCTGCCCCATGAGGCGGAGGAGGGTGAACATCTCCTGCTCGGGATTCTCCGGTGGCGGCGCGGCCTTGGGGCGGGGACGACGGCGTTTCTCCCACACCTCCGCACGCTTGAGCCGGTCTTCGAGATCCCGGACGGAGGTGAAGTATTGATCGAGCCGGGCGCGGTCGGCCGCGGGGAGCGACTTGTCGAGACGTCGGGCACCGGTGGCGACGAAGTCGAGGATGCTGCGGCCGGTGCGGAGCGACTCCACCTTCTCGGCGGTCTCTTCGGGGCTCCCCTGCAGAAACATCTGCCGGTAGAGGCGTGACGGGCTCCGCTCGCCGGGCACGAGGACGCCGTCGCGTGTGAACGACAGGCTCGTCGTCCCGCGGGCGGTGACGGTGAGCGGGAGCGTGGGGAGCCTGGTCTGAGCGCCGATCGACTCCGCGGCGAACTGATCGAGCGACA
>CANGIH010000386.1 GCA_947453875.1 Planctomycetaceae bacterium
CCAGTTCGGCAGTGCCAGACCAGTTGCGAAAATCGAGGCGGATGGAGGCGGTTTCCGGTTCACGATTCCTCCCCAGTGGGAAGATCGGGCCGGCGATCTCGAGGTGGAGGGGCGACTCGCCGACGGGATCCTCACCGGTTCGATCAGCGACGAGAAAGGAACGCCGCTCCGCTTCGAGGGGCGTCGTGCTCCCGGGCTCGATCGGCCTGAGCCGAACTGGGGAACCGCGGTGGAACTCCACAACGGCCGCGACCTCGCCGGCTGGACCCCGCAACACGCCTCAGCGCCCAACGGTTGGCGTGTCGAGGACGGAATCCTCGTCAACGCCCAGCCGGGCAACAACCTCCGCACGGAGCGCACGTTCGACGACTTCAAGATCCGCGCCGAGTTCCGTTATCCCAAGGGGAGCAACGGCGGCATCTACCTCCGCGGCCGCTACGAAGTGCAGGTCGAGGACAACTTCGGCGGGGAAGCCGACAGCCACCGGATCGGCGGCGTGTACGGCTTCCTCACCCCCTCCGTGAACGCCGCGAAACCGGCGGGGGAATGGCAGGAGATCGAGATCACCCTCGTGGGCCGCCGAGTGACGGTCATCCTCAACGGCGAGCGGATCATCGATCGGCAAACGATCCCGGGGATCACCGGCGGCGCACTCGATGCCGATGAAGGGGCCCCGGGGCCGATCCTCCTCCAGGGGGACCACGGCCCGATCGAGTTCCGCCGCCTCACGCTCACGCCTGCGGCATCGTGAGGACTTCAGTCACCGGTGCCGACGTCGCGGACATACTTGTGGCACTGGATGCACTTGAGCGTCACCTCCATCCAGGCCAGCGCCGCGCCGTCGAGGTTTTTATCCTTCGCCGCCGAGCGGAGTGACTCGCAGGCACGACGGAACTCGCGACTCTGCCGGGCGTAGTCCTCCGTCTGCAGCACCTGCCAACTCGACGCCTGACTGGCCAGAGCCAGATCGTGCGCGCCGCGGGCGATCAGGTCGTAGTCGGCCAGCGCGAGCCCCTCCAAGACATGCTGCGAGTGGCCAAGTTTCTCGCGCATGAAAAGGGCGACGTCGTTTGGCTTGTCGGTCGCCGAGGGTTCCTGGGCCGACGCCAGTGGCCGCCGGCTCATGGTCAGGGCCGGCACCACCACCGCCAGTGCGATCGCCGCCACGAACCCCGCCGCCAGATGCCGATCGAACGACTTCATCGTCGAATCCTCCGTGGGTGTGTCGGGCCGGGCGCCGCGATTTCCGGACTCCGACATCCACTATCCCCCAGCGGCCTGCTGCACTGCAAGCAAAAAAGGATGGCCGGGGCGGGAAGTGGCATTTTTCAAGCGCGTCGCACCAGTCCTTGCCACTTTGGCGCCCCTGGAAGCCTGCTGCTACGATCCGTCATGATGACGCACGGGGCCGGGGTTCTTGCCATCCGATGAAACCTGCCTCGTTCCTCCTGCCGCTGTTCCTCGCCAGTGGCACCGCGGCGCTCGTCTACGAGATCGTCTGGTTCCAGATCCTCGCCCTCGAAGTGGGGAGCACGTCGCGGGCGCTGGCCGTCATCCTCGCCACGTTCATGGCCGGCCTCGGCGCCGGCGCGCTGGTCATTCCCCGGCTCGTTCCCGCGTCGACCGATCCACTGCGGGCCTGCGCCCTGTTCGAGGTCTTCACGGCGCTGGCCGGGCTTACGCTGCCGGGCGCGATCGCCGCCACGGGGGCAATTCCAGGTGCGCTTGGGTGGCTCGCAGTCAGCCTGCTCATCCTTCTCCCCACCCTCGCCATGGGAGCCACGCTTCCGATCGCCACGAGGGCGCTGGGGAGCGGCCGCCGGGCCGCGCGGCAGGTTGCCTGGCTGTATGCCGCCAATACGGCCGGAGGGGTGATCGGCTGCCTTCTTGCAGGCTTCCATCTCCTTCGTCTCCATGACACCTTCACCGCGACGCTCGCTGCCGTGGGGCTCAATCTTGCGGCGGCCGGCTGGGCGGCGCTCCTCGCAGGACGGGGCAGTTCCTCAGCGAGTCTCGCGCCGGGCGGAGGGCCATCGACCGATGCTTCATTGATCGTGACTCAGCCGATCGACCAGAGCGTGCTGGTGGTCGCCTGCCTCTCGGGTGCCATGGCGCTTGTCGCCGAGGTCGTCTGGACACGTCTGCTGACGCTCCTCCTCGGTGGCACCACCTACACCTTCTCTCTGGTTCTGGCCGGATTTCTCGCTGGGATCGCGATCGGTGCGGCCGTGGCCGGTGCGCTCCGCCCGCCTCGCCTCTGGCTTGTGTGGTGTCAGGTGGCGCTCGTGCCGGCGATCGCCTGGGGGGCATGGTCACTCGGCGTCGGCCTGCCGGCGTGGCCGGTGAACCCCCGACTCGCATCCTCGCCATGGGTGCAGTTCGAGATCGACTTCGTCCGCTGCCTGGTCGCGGTGCTGCCGGCGGCGATCCTCTTCGGGATGAGTCTGCCACTGGCGATCGCCTCGGCGACGATCGCTGCCCACCACATCCCACGGGCCACCGGTGCCGTGCTCGCCGCCAACACCTTCGGTGCTGTTCTCGGCAGCCTTGCTGCTGCGATCTGGCTCCTCCCCGGCGCCGGCAGCCGGGCCACTCAAGCATGGCTTGTCGCCACGGCAGCGGTGACAGCCATCGTCGCCTCCCTGCCGGCGCGGCGGCAGGATGCAGCGGGTCTCGGCAGGGCGCGATGGCTCGCCCCGACTGCGGCGATTCTGCTGGCGATTGTCCTGGTCCCGCGGGTGCCCGAACTGGCCCCGTCACTCGTGGGCTGGGGCAGGCTCGCGGCCGTTTTCCGCCATGCATCGGTCGAGTTCCTCGCCGTCCGCGAGGGCACTGAAAGCACGCTGGCGGTGTCGCGATCGGCTGACGGCTCCCTCAATTACCACAACGCCGGCAAGGTCCAGGCCTCGGGCGAGCCGCAGGACATGCGCCTCCAGCGGATGCTCGGCCACATGGCCACGCTCCTTCCGGAGGCGCCGCGGCATGTGCTCGTCATCGGCTGCGGGGCGGGGGTGACGGCGGGGAGCGTGAGTGTCGATCCGGCCGTCGCCAGGGAGACGATCTGCGAGATCGAGGCGGAGGTGCCGCGGACGGCCGGTGAATACTTCGGCCCGATCAACCACGACGTGATCCACAGCCCGAAGGTGGTGATCGAGATCGACGACGCCCGCCACCATCTCCGCACCACCACCGACACCTACGACGCGATCACGAGCGACCCCTTCGATCCTTGGGTGCGTGGCGCCGCCAATCTCTACACGCGCGAATTTTTCCTGTCGGCCCGGAAGCACCTCGCCCCCGGTGGGGTGATGACGGTCTTCGTGCAGCTCTATGAAGCGGGCACACCGGCAGTGAAGAGCGAGATCGCCACCTTCCTCGAGGTCTTCCCCGACGGCCTCGTCTTCGGCAACACCGCCGGC
>CANGIH010000387.1 GCA_947453875.1 Planctomycetaceae bacterium
GGATGGCGGAGCGAAGCAGGCTCCGCGCGAACGGAGGCCACGAAGGCCGAAGTGAGCGTCCGGCGACGGGGCACGGGCGACCCCCGAAGCCACGTTTGAGCCGAGCCTCACGCAGTCCTGCGCGACGCTAGCCCCGGACACCGAGGCCGAGCGTGTCGCGGCAGTAGCGGATGCTCCGCTCGAGGTCAGCGAGCTGGTAGGCCTGCTCTGCCTCCTTCCGGGCGTCGCCGTCGGGGGTCTGGAAGGGATCGATGGCGTGGCCACGGCGGGCGAGGGCCTCGAAGCGGGCGAAGTCGGCGGCCTGCATCGTGGGGTATGCCTTCCAGAAATCGGTTTCGAGGAAGGGAAGCTCGCGGGCGAAGCCGGAGATCGTCTCGATGTTGACGACAACCCCAGGGCAATGTTTCTCGAAGTGGTCGAAGAAGGCCTGCAAGTCGATGCAGCCCTCCCCCATCGCCGTCCACTGCACCTTCACCCCCTTGTCGCTTTCCCACACCTGACCATCACGGAGGCTCGTGCTGACGACATGGGGCGAGAGTGTCTCGAGTGCCGCGAGCGGATCCTCGAGGGTCCAGAGGGCGTTGCCGGAGTCGAAGTTGACGCCGACGAAGTCGGGGCCTGCCTCCTCCACCAGTCGCTCGAGCTCGCGCGAGTGGAGATCGCCGGCATGGTTCTCCACCGCGATCTTCACGCCGGCGTCGAGCGCCTTCGATCGGCAGGCCTTGAGCACCGAGACCGTGTCGGCGATGCGGGCGTCGATGCCGCCCTCGGTGAGCCTGTCCTGGTGGTTGCCGAGGATGACACGGAAGGCCTTCGATCCGAGATCCTGCGCCATCCGGATGCCGAGGGCGAGATGGTCCTCGGCGGTGCCCCAGTCCTTGCGGAAGGTCGTCGAGGTCGGGCAGATGCTCCACGAGCCGAGTTCGAGGCCCACACCCCGGTCGGAGGCATAGCGGCCGATCTCGTCGAGGGAGTCGTCGTCGAGAAGCCCCTCGAACGGACCGAAGTCGGTGATGAACAGCGAATCGCAGCCGAGCTTCTCGGCGTGATCGATGAGTTGCCGGGCGTTCCAGCCCATGGCGCGGACGGCGAAGTTGTCGAAGCCGAGAGGGATGCCGCGGCGACGGACCGCTGTGGCCAGGGGGGCGGCACGGCCGCCGACGGCGAGGGTCGACACGAGACCGGCGGCGAGGCTGAGGCCGAGGGTGCGGCGGCTGAATGGTGTTGGTTTCATGACGGCACTCTGACAGAACAGCCCGCGACGTTCAACGTGACGTGTTTGGGGCGATCGGCCCGATCTCCACGTCGAGTCCGCCGTTGTTGTCAGCGAGTTCTCCGGGGGGCTCGTTGATCTTGAGATAGAGGACTCCGTCGGTCGCGGCGATGAAGCGGCCTGCACGCCCTTCGGCGATCACCTCGAAGCGGGGCCGGCCTCCATCGGCTGGAGCAGCCCACTGGGCCAGGAGCAGCCTGCCGGCAGGACGCCCCCGATACCATCGGAGCGAAATTCCGTCCGCCTCGCTCTCGAGTTCGATCGCGCCGGCACGGCCGATCTGGCAGCGCCCCGTGGCACGGAATGCGGCTCGTTGGCCCTTCGAGAGGCTCCAGCCACTCGACTGCCAGCCCCGGTCGGCCGCGATCGTGAGCCGCTCCCGAGTCGTGAGCGGAAGGCCGTCTGTCCACTCGATCGAGGAGCGGGCGAAGTCGTAGCCATGGTCGAGCTCGTCGGTGAAGGCATCGAAGTCACGTGCGGCGCGCTCGCCGTCCCAGCCGGGAAGCTCGGCGAGACGCTCGGTGAGGCGGGCATCGAGCGGCCCCGCTTCAAGCTGGCGAAACGTTTCGGCGTGGGCCGGATGGCCGGAAAGCATCGCCGTCGCAGCCCAACTGGCGGCGTAGGCGGGAATGTCGTGACGCGCGGATGGGGGCGTGGCGAACACCTCGGCAAGTCCCGGGGATGCACCGCTGATCCGGAGCTGACGGATCGCCTCGATCCTTCCGAGCTGCTCCGCCTCGCCGGCATGGCGGGGGATCGGCGTCGGCACGAAAGTCCCCTCCTCGAGCCGGTGGGTCGCCAGCAACTCGGCGATGCCTTCGGTGTACCAGGTGGGGGTGGCGAGGGAACGAAGGGTGAGGGTGAACGCATGCACCCCTTCGTGGAGAAGGAGGTGGCGGCGGTAGGCGGGATTGGCCTGATCAACGAGCCAGAAACGATTGCGGTCGCAGTAGCCGTTGGCGAAGTCGGGAATCGTGCCGTCGGCAGGGAGCAGACCCACGGCACGGAAACGCTCGCGGTCCGCCATCAGGCAGCCGAAGGCACGCCACCCGGCGGTCGCTCCCGCATCGACCTGGAAGTGATCGCACCAGCGTTCGAATGCCGCGGTGAAGATCCGGGGGAGATCGTCGATGCCGTCGCCGTCGCGCGGTGGGCGATCGGTGGCGAGCACGAGCCGATCGCCACTCACCACCCGGAGCCCGGCACGGCGGGCCGTGGCCTCGAGACGGCCGACATCGACCATGGCAGGGCTTTCAGCACCCACGAACGGTGGCGCCGCGGGGGAGGCCCCACCGCCGAGGATGCCACAGGCAAGCATCGCCCCGATCAGCCGGAGGGTGCTCCTGCGGGCCTGAAGGCTCCCTGCCTGCTCGTCCCTGCGCTGCGTCATGCCGGGCCTCGTATGGTGCCCTCCCATTTCAACCCGTTTACCCAGCCTCCGGCAAGTCGGCCTGGAAACGCCCCGAACGATCAATCGGGGTGAATCCCCCGGGGCGATTCATCCGATCGACAGGGGTACGGCGTGGGCCGTCGAGTTTCCGGGGAAGGTGCGCGCATGCGGAAGGGACTCCGACAGGACGTGCAGCAGTCGTCTTCCCCCACCGGCGATTCCTCGGCCAGGCATCCGCTCTCCGGCCCGCTGGCAGGATGGTTGCTGGCCGGGTGGCTGCTGTTTTTCCCGGCAGCGATTGTCGTCGCCGACGATGCGCCGGCGAGCCAGTCGGGGGGGGCCGCGACAACCAACTCATCGGGCGCGCCTGTGAGCCCGTGGGCCACCGGGGGCGCCCCCGCAAAAAGCGACGAAGCGGGGGGGAAGTCTGGCCTCACGGGGAGCGCCAGTGCGGTGTCGCAGGCGTTCGCATCACCGGCCACGGTGATCCATGGGGGGGCGATCCCGCCGGGATGGCAGCCGCAGGCGATCCCCTATCAGGCACCGGGGCCGGGTGGGAAGCCGATCACGATGTACGTGGCCCCGACCTACGTGTTCACCTACGCGGTCGGGCCTCCGGTTGTGCTCGCTCCAGCGCCATCGCAGGTCAATCGGGTGCAGGCCTACCGACCGGCGCCTGGGGCGACCCCCGGGTGGAACTACCAGACGCAGGGGCCGCCGCCAGTGGCGACAACGCTCCCTCCAGTGAC
>CANGIH010000388.1 GCA_947453875.1 Planctomycetaceae bacterium
AGGAGGAGCTGCTGCGGCGGATGGCAGATGCGGGCGACCGGGTACTGCTGCGAATCGACCGTCGCGGACAGACGCTGGAACTCGATGTCCGCGGCGGTGGTGTGCCGGCGGTCATCGATCAGGGAGCCTCGCCCCAGCGCTGACAGGCCCCAGAAAGCGGACGGGGGCCTTCACTCGGCCATGAGGCTCTTGGCCATGGCCTGAGAGGCTCTTGGCCGTGGCCTGAAACAGAGCAGACCCCGGGGAGCGTCGGCTCACCCGGGGTCTGCATTATTTTGCCGGAGCAGAATCAGAAGAAGTGGCCGCGGTCACGCCGCAAGCCGGGGGCCGATGTCGGGGCGGGGAGAGGCGAGGTCAGTCGTCTTCGTCTTCGTCTTCGTCTTCGTCCTCGTCTTCGTCCTCGTCATCCCACTCTTCGTCATCGTCTTCCCATTCCTCGTCGTCATCCTCCTCCTCGTCGTCTCCCTCTTCTTCCTCTTCCTCGTCGTCTTCCTCGTCGTCTTCATCGTCGACCTCTTCCCATTCATCGTCTTCGAGGTCGTCCTCGTCCTCATCCTCCTCGTCGTCATCGTCTTCGAGGTCGTCGTCGTCCTCGTCCTCGAGATCGTCGTCCTCATCCTCGTCGCTCGCGGCGATTGGCGGGTTGACGATCGAACGACTGCTGATGGCCTCGAAGAGCTCCTCGGCGGCGAGCAGTTCGGGAAGTTCGTCCCAGCAGAACACTTCGGAGTTCAACACGGCTCGGTTTCCCCTGGGGCTCGCAACGCTGGTCACGGAATAAATCTCCCTCGAGTCGGTTCGCCACCTTGCGACGGAAGGCGAACGGTCAGACGAAACGATCCACGGTGTCCGATGATCCGCATCGGACGTTGATGATAACGGCACGGCACGGAAGTCCATCACCGGAGGAACTTTCCGATCATCGGCAGTTTCCTTCGGACAATTCTGTACCCGATCGTGCGGAATCATCCAACCGGCGGTAGAAAATTCGTCCCGCCGGCGGGCCTCCGGTCCTTCCGGACACCCGGAGAAGGGGGGGCAAAGCGGATGGAAGGGAAGGAAAACCGCGGCTGCGGGTGGACCAGAGGGGAGCCGAACGCGGGATTGGTGGTCAAAGCCGGGGGGCCGAGGGCCCGTCGGCGGGGGAAGGGGCGTCGGGAGGGGGGGGGCCCTGTCCGGGCGGGAAGGGGGGGGCTCCGGTCGATCCTGCCGGCCCGATGTCGGGCAGATCCTCGATTCTCGCAAGCCCGAAAGCCCGGAGAAACTGCTTCGTTGTCTGGTAGACGTTCGGCCTGCCGAGTTCCTCGGTGCGGCCCCCCACCGCGACCAGATCCCGCTCCATCAACTGGCGCAGGATTTCTTCACAACCGACTCCGCGGATCGATTCGATCTCCGCCCTGGTGACCGGTTGCCGGTAGGCCACGATGGCGAGCGTCTCCAGGGCCGCCGATGAGAGCCGGTTCTCGGCGGGGGTGGTGAGGAGGCGCCGCACCCAGGGGCCAAAGGGAGATCGGGTGAGGAGTTGAAACCCGCCGCCGATCGGCTCCACGCGAAAGGCGCTCCCGCTGGCGTCCTGAAGTGCCGCCAACTCGCGGAGTAGTGTGCGTGCCCGAGTGCCGTCGGAGAGCCGGGCTAATTTGGCCAGTTTTCTGGTGGTGAGGGGTTCACGGGCGCTGAATAACGCCGCCTCGACCCGAGCCAACTCTTCGCTGCGCAGGAACGGCCCCGGGAGGATCGGCTCCAATGGTGGGGCGATCGAAACGGTTCTTGCCACGAGCCAGGGAGGACGGTGGCGGAGGGGCGTGTCAGTTGCACGCGGTCCCCGTCCCGCCGTGGCACGGCGGCGGAGGATGTCCCCCAGGCGGTTCGATCGCCGGCGGTGGAACATGGAGCTTTTTCCCGCGGGTGTCGGCCGCCGCATCCAACGGCGGGGCACTTCATCCACAACCCGCTAACGGACGACCGGATCGGAGGTCGCCGCCGCGCCCCGCGGACCGTTGTCCGGGCGGACGCGCATCGACCAAGCGGTGACCTGACCGACGAGGCTGTCGAGCGCCGTCACCGGATTGGTGGCCGAGGCTTGGAAGACCCGATGAAGTTGGCCGGTCGGCTCGGCGGGAATCCGGCACGTGCAGCGGTGGAGCCCATCGCCCCCCTGGGCGGGGGTCCACTCGATCGATGTGGCGCCGAGCGATCGCAGGCGCGATTCAAGCAGATCGCGTTCGCCGCCGGCGGTGCCGAGACCGTCGAGTCTGGCCATGGGCTGCGCGTCGGGAGTTCCCGGCAAGGATCGTGGGGGCTCTCGGGGCGCCGCCGCGTCGGTCAGCCCATCGCGAGTCGGCGGGGTCGGGATCGGATCGACGATGACGCGATCCCCAGGTTGGGCTTGCCCGTCTGTCAGGGGAATGGTCGCCGACGCGAGTGGGCCAGCGGCGTCAGCGGGGCCATGGAACCGGGGCACGATGTCGGGCATTGGGTGGTCGGCATCGGTTTTTTGATCGGCCGGCGGGAATTCCCCCGCCGGTGTCAGTCCGGCGCTTGAGTCAGGGGCGATCGACGACGGTGTGGGAGGCGGGACAGGAGGCTTGCGGTCGACCAGCGGCAGGCCCAAGGCCGCCGCTGCGGTGTCGACCAAAGGATCCCACAGCTGTTGGCGCGCGGCGGCCCGAGTGGCCGATGAAATCTTGTGGGAAAACATCGCCAGCAGCGGCACCACGATCATGCATGCGACGAGCAGGGCGGAACGCAGCTTCATGGCGACAAACTGTGGGGGACGGCCGCGCGGCGCGATCGCGGCCCGCGCCTCGCACCAGCGGGCATACCCGCCAGCGGCAAGGGGGGCGAGGGTAGCCGCCTCCCTGAGGTGCGGCAATCCTGAAAGTGCCCGTCGTGGCGGCGGCGGAAACCGCCCATCGATCGTCGCCCGTGGTGAAGATCCCCCTGTCCCCCAGTGGATAGGACCTGCCACTGGAGTCGGCCTTCAGGAGGCCGGGGGGAGGTTGGCAGGCTGGGGGGAGGTTCGCGGTTCGGCCATCTCGACCCCGGGAGCGAGCTTGATCTCGGTGCGTTTGTGACACTGTTTGAGCAGGTCGCTGAGAACCCTCTGGAAGGCGATCTGGGAGAGTTGGTTTCGGAACCGCTCCGGTTCGATCTTTCCCTCGTCGATGTCGGTCACGGTCACGATGTGGACCCCGAGCGGGGTCGTGAACGGCTTGGATATTTCCCCTTTGGAAATGTTGAATGCCTGACGGGTGAACTCCTCAGCGAGCAGACCGTGCCGGGGAACAAACCCGAGGTCTCCACCCTGCCGCCGGCTGGGGCCGGCGGAATGACGCTCAGCGGCCTCAGCGAAGGTCAGTTCGCCGGTGAGGATCTGCCGCCGGATGCCTTCAGCTCGCTCCAGAAGTA
>CANGIH010000389.1 GCA_947453875.1 Planctomycetaceae bacterium
ACCGCCCCTTCGCCATCGACCGTGGGGAAATGACCCATTCCATGAAACTCAAGCGTGACACGATCGCGAACCATTTCGCCACCTCGCTCGAAGCGGCATCCGCCCCAACACCCCCCGCGGGCGTCGGGGTTGTGCCTCGGCCCGGGGACCGTCCCCGGCCCGTCGCCACCGCCGGAGTCACCGCGGCGCTGTGGGGGCGGCCGGCATGTGATGATGGTGGATTCGCTGCCGCCGCGGCCTTGACGGCGGCGCCCCTTCCCGACGCGATCGAGAGTGTCCTCGAGCAGGCGGAGAAGCGGCTGGGCCAGTTGCGTGCCGACGGCCTGCTCTACGCGCCTTTTCGAACGGAATCGGCGTTGCCGCCGGCGCCCATCGCCGATGCGCCGCCGCGGCCGGAGGGGTTGTTCACGCCCGCGGCCGAGGCGGCGATGGGGGAGGTGGGGCTGTGGGGAATCCTCGTGCCCGCGGCGTACGGCGGCTCCGCAGGCACGATGCTCGATCTGGTGCGGAGCGTGACGAGGATCGCCGGCGTGGTGCCGACCGCCGCAGGGATGCTCGCGGTCCATTCGTCGATCGGCGCGGTATCGGCGCTGGCGGCCTTCGGCACTCCCGAGCAGCAGGCCCGCCACCTGCCTGGATTGGCGTCTGGCCGCCCGCTGTCGGTGTTCGGTGCCACGGAGCCGGAGGTGGGATGCGATCTCGGGGCGGTGCGGACGACCCTTTCGCGGCGTGGTGATCGGCTCGTCATCGATGGCACGAAGATGTTCATCACCAACGCCACGCATGGCAGGCTTGTGAAACTCCTCGCCACCGCCGACGGCAAGCCGGTGGTGGCGCTCGTCCGTCTCCCCGGGCACGACACGCCCGAGTACCGCCTCCTCCCCTACGCCCTCCATCCCCTCCGCCACACCGCCAATCACGCCATCGAGTTCCGCGGGTTCGCGATCGATCAACGGGATCTGCTTGTCGGGCCGGGCGATGACGCGATGGCAATCGTGTGGCACGGCCTCAACCGCGGTCGCTCCACGCTCGCGGCACAGGCCGCCGGCACGCTCAGGCTTCTCCGCACCCACGCCCGCGAGCATGCCCTGCGCCGTGCGACATGGGGCCAGCCAATCTCGACGCGGCAGCTTGTGCAGGGGAGGCTTGCGCGGATCGCGGCGGCAGGCCTCGCCTGCGAAGCCCTCTCGACCTGGGCGGCGGCGACGATCGATGGCTCGGACGGATCTGGCGGCGAACTCGAGGCGATCACCGCCAAGGTGGTCGCCAGCCAGGCTGTCCGCGAGGCGGCACTCGATGCCCTTGGCATCCACGGCGGCAGGGCTTTCCTCGTCGGTCATCCGCTCGGTGATTCATTCCATGACCATCTCGCAGTGGGCGTGTACGAGGGGGAGAGTGATCTCCTCGGACTGGCCCTCTTCAAGGGGCTCTCGCGGCGGCATCCCCTCGCGTCGCGCCTCCGGGAAGGAACGTCTCTGACGCTTGCCACCGAATGGCTCGCGTGGCGCGTGGCGCGTTTGGCTCGAGGGAGACCCGACGGGGGGATCCTCTCCGGCCGTCTCCGCTGCCATGCCCGGCGGGCCCGTCGTCTCCTCGCCGCGACCGCCCTCGCGATCGACCGGGCCATCCGACGGCACGGCCGCGGTCTTGCCGAGCGGCAGCTCGAGGTGGGGGCGCTGTCGGCGACAGTTCGCGATGCGGCGAGCGTCCTCGCCGTGGCCCATCACGCCGACGTCCGCGGCGACGATGCCGTGGTGGCGACCGCCGATGTCTGGTGCCGGCTGGCACTCGCGCGGGCCGCCGGACGACGACTCGCCCCGGCCGATCATGCCGCGATCGCGGCCCTCGGTCGGGCGGTCGCCGACGGCAGCGTGTGAGGGCTCGTGAGACGGGACTGCGAGCGGGCGAGATTCAGTTAGTGGCCACTGGCCACGAGTGCCGGCCACCAGCTGCACAGATACCATGCCCGCGGGGTTGTCCAGTCGACGAAGGCGTCGAGTACGGAGCGGGCAAGGAGGGCGTCGGCAACCGTGTGGCTGCCGGCAGACGCCCGCGCCGTGGGGGCGACGTCGAGCCCCAGTAGGTCATCGAGCAGACCGCGGGGGCGAACGTAGCGGACGACCCTGGCCGTCTCCTTCGTCAGCCCGGCGAGTTCCACGGCACGATCGACCGCATCCTCGAGAAAGCCGATCCGATCGACGAGGCCGGCCTCCCTGGCCTGCCTTGCCGTGAACACCTGCCCCGTGGCGACGGCGTCGAGGGCGGCGTCGTCGAGCTTCGGCCTTCCCCCCTTCACCACCTCCTTGAAGCGGGCGAACATGTCGTCGACGAGCGCCTGGAGCACCTTCCGCTCCCGTTCGGCGAGCTCCGGGGGGCGGTCTTTCGTCGGGCTGAGCATCTGCTTGAGCGGGCCACTGGTGATCGAATCGTCGGCGACGTCGATCTTCCGCAACGCCTTCGAGAAGTCGTAGTGGGGGATGATGACGCCGATCGAGCCGGTGAGCGTGGCCGGTTCGGCGAAGATGACGTCGTCACGGCCGCCGTTGGCCATCGCGACGTAGTAGCCGCCGCTGGCTGCGATCGATCCCATGCTGATCACCACCGGGAGGTCGCGCTTCGCCACGAGTCCGGCGAGGCGGTGGTGGAGTTCGTCGCTGCCGGCAACCGTCCCGCCGGGCGAGTCGACCCGGAGCACGATCGCCTTCACGCTCTCGTCATCGGCGATCCGGTCGAGCTGCTGACGGGCAAACCCCGAGCCCCCCATGATCGCCCCGACGACATCGACGATCGCCACCTTGGTGGGGGCCTCGCGGGAGAGGGAGTGCCAGCGTTCGGCCAGTTGCCCCTGCTTCTGAAAGTACTGCGAGTTGGCGCCGGCGCTGGCAAGGGCCACGAGGAACGATACCCCGGCGATGGCCCAGGGAAGCCACGACCAGCGTCGCCGCCGCTGGGGTTCCTCGAGGATCACCCGCGTGGGCGGGGTTTGGGAAGGCGTGGTGGGCATCGTGGCGCCCCTGGCAGGCTGGATGTCCATGGCGATGGCTCCCTGGGAAATGCTCCGCTCGGCCTCCACTTCCGGTCTTGGGCGTGGTGCGGTGCGAGGTGTCATGTTGCCATTCGGCGACGGCCCCCGCTACCCTTGGCAGGAGAAGGCGACGCCTGCCGTCTGCCGCCACACCCGAGGAGCGACTCAAACGTGATCGTCAGCGTGAGTACGGAGTGCCTGCCCGACCTGCCGCTGGCGAAGGCCATGGAGCGGTTGGCCGAACTCGAATACACGGCCGTCGAGATCGACGTCCACGAGAACGGCGGCCATCTCCAGCCCGCCCAGGTCGTCAGCGATCCGGAATCGGCTGTCCGCGAGTGCAGCGACCTGCAGCGGTTGCGGCCGGTGGCGGTGAGCTTC
>CANGIH010000390.1 GCA_947453875.1 Planctomycetaceae bacterium
ACCGTCGACTCCGCCGGACGGGAAAAACGGCGGGGAACGATCCCCGTAAACACCGGCCCCGCCAAGGGCATGACAGCGGCATTCTGTTCCCCGGCCTCGACGGCGCTTGCCTTGGCGGCGGCGGCATCGAGCGCGGCTTCGGACAGCTTTCCCCGCTCCCGAAGCGGCTGCGGCACTGGCTCCGGGGCTGCCGTGCCGACCTGCATTTCGGCGATCCCGGTGATCTCGGCGGCGGCGATGGAATCCGGCGCGACGGCGGTCGCGCGGTCCGGGAAAGTCACGGCGGCAGGCATCGACGGCTCGGCGGCGATCGCCGGAAGCTCGATCTGGTCGGCCACGACAGCCGGGGTTTCTGGAAGCTCGACCGGCGCGGCTGGCTCGACGGCTCGCTGCCCCTCGCGATCCGGCCCGCGGTTCGAGGCAGGGGCCGCGGCATCCACCGCCAGGGGAACCTCGAGCGGTTGCTCGTGGGCCAATGACTCGCGCCGGCTCGTGTCGTCGTGGAGTGGGAAGTCGGTCGCCACATCAGGCTTGAACGACGGCTCATGGTCGCGCACGAGCCCCTCGAGCGGCCGGATCGCGAGCACCGTCCTTGCGAGCCCCTGCTGCAGGAGCCAGTGGAAAAAGAAGCTGGCGACGATCGCCATGGCAAGGCGGCCCCGCCCCCACCAACGATTGGAGGGCCATGCAGCGATCGGCGGATGGGAGGGAGGGTCTTGCATCGAAGTCCGTCACTGAGCAACCGGAGGGGCGGGCGCGATCTGGGCGGCCTGCACCCGGTAATCCTCGATGCCAGCCTGGACGCAGGCATCCATCACCGCCACCACATGCTTATGGGCCACCTCCTCGTCGGCGCGGACGGTCACCTTTTGGCGGACAGGATTGTCGGCGACCGCCTGCCGCAGCAGACGACCGAGTTCCTCGAGCGACACCGGGGTGGAGCCGGCGTAGACATGGCCGACAGAATCGATGTTGATGATGAATTCCCGTGGCCGGCTGGTGAGCGGCTTGGCGGCCGCGGCCTGGGGAAGGACGACGTCGATCGCCCGGTCGTCCTCCTCGAGTTTGCTGCCGACGAGGAAGAAGATCATCAGCAGGAACACCACGTCGATCATCGGCGTCAGTTCCAAGCCGCCGCCGAGACGCCCCTTGTCGATGCGGACACTCATGGCTGCCTCGCTGCCACGAAACGCTCCGGCCGACGCTCCGCCGGGGCGTCGGCGGCGGTCGATTCGCCCCCCCGCGCCTCGATCCGCTCGATCGCCGGCAGGAGTCCGCAAACGACGTCATCGACGCGTCTGAACCCGGAGAGGATCCGCCCCTCGAGGTAGTGGGCGATGACCGCCGCGGGGATCGCCACGCACAGTCCGGCAAAGGTCGTGATCAGGGCGAGGTAGATGCCGCCGGCCAATTCCGCAGACCGATTGGCTCCCGCCTCGAGGTTGGCCGTCGTGTAGAACGCGATGATCATCCCCTGCACGGTACCGAGCAGGCCCAACAGCGGCGTGATCGAGACGGCAAGGCTGATCGGACGAATGTTGGCATACAGCCGGGAAGCCTCACGGTTGGAGGTGGTCTCGGCCGCATGTTCGATTTCCGCAAGCGGCCGGCCGAGCCTGACGAGCATCGCCCTGACGACGGTCGCCAGCACGGAGGGATGGGCATCGCAATAGGCCACCGCCTCGCGCGGCTCCAGCGGCGCCCCTGCCGCCACGGCGCGAAGCTTCGTCGCCAGGCCGCGGGGCACGAACCGGCTGCGCCGCAGGGCCACCAGTCGTTCCAGACCGAAAGCCACGACGAGCAGCGACATCGCCGTGATCGGCCACATCAGCGGGCCCCCGGCGAGGAACAGTTCCCAGAGCGTACGGATGTCACCGAGGTCGTTCATGCTTCTTCCGTCGGCCTTCGATCGGTGGGGATGGTTTGAGTCGCTCCCGGCCGGACGACCGGCTGAGGCTCACTTCTTTGCGTTGGGCAGCGCATCGAGCCGCTTCCTTGCCGCCGCGACATGGGGCGACTGCGGATAGCGATCGACCAGTTCAGCGTACAGCCCACGGGCCTGATCGGGCTTTCCGATCACCTCGAAGCAGCGAGCCGCCTCGAAGGTGGCCTGTGCCTGCCAAGCATGGAACGGCGCCGGCGCCTGGCGGTCACCGAACCCGTAGGCGACCTTGAAGAAGGAGGCGATCGCGTCCTTGTGCCGCTCCTGTTCGAAGAGTACCTCTCCCTCCATGAGCCGGGAACGGGCTGCCAATTCCGTCGGCCCGTGGCCGGTCGATTCGCCGGCCGCCAGGCCGTCGTCGGCAAGTGCCCGATACTCCTCGAGCGCCTCATCGAGCCGGCCGAGGTTCTGCAAAGCCCAGGCCCGCGCAAATCGGGCCTGGGGGACGGTGCCTGACGCCGCTCCCGACACGGGATCCTCGCCATTCCTTCCGCCAGCCACGGCCTCGAGCCATCCGTCGACCAGCGCGAGGCTTTGCTGCCAACGTTCCTGCTTGGCCTCGCATTCCGCCGCCCGTACCGTCGCCAATCCCGATAGCTCGCTCGACGAGATTCCCGTCGGCGCGGCGAGGGCAGCCGCAAGCACGGTCGTCGCCTCGTCGTAGTGCCCCAACCGACAGAGGGCGTCGCCGAGCATCACGCGGCCATCGGCGGCGCATTCACCTTGCGGATGTTCGGCGACTTGCTCGCGGAAGGCCTCCGCCGCGGCGGCATATTCCTGCCGCATGGCGAAGGTCCAGGCCCGCTTGTGTCTGGCAAGCTCGACGAGTGCCCCGGCGTCTGACGTTGGCAGGGCAAGGAGTTCGTCATAGGCCGCAGCGGCCCCTGCCCAATCAGCGGCACCGAAGCGGATCTCTCCGGTCTCGAGCCACGTGTCGGCGATCCTCGGGCTGCGGGGGAAGCGTCGGCGGAGATCGGCGAAGGTGGCTTCGGCATCGACGCCGTCGCCCGTCGTCGATTGGGCCATCCCCAGTTCGAAGAGCACCCGATCGGTCGCGGGAAACTCCGGATGCTTCGCCAACAGTGCGTCGAACGTCTCGATGGCGACGGCAGGGCGTCCGGCGGCGGCATGGCAGATCCCGGCGAGGAATCGGGCATCGGCTTCGGAAGCCCCCCTCACATCACCAGCCGTCGCAAGCCCGATCACCCGTTCGGCATCGGCGAGCCCGGCGGCAGGGTCACCCATCCGCTGGCGGATGTCACCGCGGGCAAGCAGGGCCGGCGCGATCGACGCCGACTCGGGGTGCCGCTCGATGGCTTCGGTCCAACAGGCTGCCGCACCGGCCAGATCATGCTCCGCCTCGTGACACCATCCCTCGGCGAGGAGACTGGCCGCCGCACGCGGCCCGTCCGGCGCGATCCTCCGCGCCTCCCGAAACGCCGCCGCAGCATCGGCCCATTTCCC
>CANGIH010000391.1 GCA_947453875.1 Planctomycetaceae bacterium
CGATGGAATGCGGCGTGCATCGCGGCGAACCAATCGGCACCGGCATCGACCGCGGAGAACCAGCGATCGCGGAAGCGGTTGCCATGGAGGGCGAGGAGGCGTTCCGGTGCCCCGAACAGCACTCCCGCAGCGGCCAGATCAGGGGCGAGTTCGTCTCGGACGACATGCCCGTCGAGCGATGCCACACGCCCGCCGAATCCCACACCGCCCGCGGTCGCGGCCGCACCCTGGGTGGCTTCCTCGAGGAGCCCCATCGGAATCGGAGCACCGGCGAACACGGGCCGCTCGGCCGCACCGACCCAGGCCCGTGGCTGGAGCAGACGGAGGTCGGTCCGCATCCAGTTCTCCTCACGCCGGTCGGGGAGGGGAAGGGCGGCGAGCCGTTCACAGGCCTCGCGCCGCAGTGAGACGGCCCAATCGGGGAGCGTCGTGACGGCATGGAGGCGGTCGAGAAGAGGGCGGTCGAAGCCGGTTGTGGCCGGTGCCGGGGGCATGGCGGGGGCAGTCGTCATGGGTGTGCTCGGGGCGGGGATCACCCGACCGATCCCTCCATCTGCAATTCGATGAGACGGTTCATCTCCACCGCGTACTCCATCGGGAGCTCCTTGACGAGCGGCTCGATGAAGCCGCCGACGATCATCGTGCTCGCCTCGGCCTCGGTGAGCCCGCGGCTGGTGAGATAGAAGAGCTGCTCCTCGCCGATCTTCGAGACACTCGCCTCGTGGCCGATCGAGACATCCTGCTCCTCGACCTCGATGTAGGGATAGGTGTCGCTGCGGCTGCGGTCATCGAGGATGAGGGCATCGCAGACAACGCTCGACTTGCTCTTCCGCGCCCCCGGCTCCACCTTCACCAGGCCCCGGTAGCTCGCCCGACCGCCATTCTTGGAGATGCTCTTCGAGACGATGCGACCGCTGGTGTAGGGGGCGGCGTGGACGAGTTTGGCGCCGGCGTCCTGGTGCTGGCCGGCGGAGGCAAACGCGATCGAGAGGATCTCGCCGTGGGCCCCCGGTTCCGTCATCCACACGGCCGGATACTTCATCGTCAGGTGGCTGCCGAGGTTGCCGTCTATCCATTCCATCGTCGCTGCCTCGCGGCACACCGCCCGCTTGGTGACGAGGTTGTAGATGTTGTTGGCCCAGTTCTGGATCGTGGTGTAGCGGCAGCGGCCATGCTTCTTGACGACGACCTCGACCACCGCCGAGTGGAGGCTCTCGGTGGAATACATCGGGGCGGTGCAACCTTCGACGTAGTGCACGTGGGCCCCCTCGTCGACGATGATCAGCGTCCGCTCGAACTGCCCCATGCTCTCGGCGTTGATGCGGAAATAGGCCTGGAGGGGGAACTCGATCGACACCCCCTTGGGAACATAGATGAACGATCCACCCGACCAGACCGCGGAGTTGAGCGCCGCGAACTTGTTGTCGCCGGGGGGGATGATCGTGCCGAAATACTCACGCAGCAGGTCGGGATGCTCGCGGACGGCGGTGTCGGTGTCAGTGAAGATCACCCCCTTCTTCGCCAAATCCTCCTGGAGCGATCCATACACCACCTCGCTCTCGAACTGCGCCTTCACCCCCGAGAGGAACTTCCGCTCGGCCTCGGGAATCCCCAGCCGGTCGAAGGTCTTCTTGATCTCCTCGGGCACGTCGTCCCAGGTCTTCCCCTGATGATCGGTCGGCTTGAGGTAGTAGAAGATGTCCTGGAAGTTGACGCCGATGTGACCGCCCCAGTGGGGCATCGGGCGAGAGTTGAAAATCTCGAGCGACTTGAGGCGGAAGTCACGCATCCACTCCGGCTCGCGCTTCATCTCCGAGATCTGCGTGACGATGTTCGCATCGAGCCCACGGCGGGCCTTGAAGACCGCCGGCGAGTCGGTGCGGAAGTCGTATTTGTTGATCTCGCCGATGGCGAGCGTGCTCGATTCCTTGGTGTCGGTGGCCATGGTGTGAGCCCTCGGGGCAGGCCAGAGGCCTGTGGTGAATTGAAGCGTGGGGAGGCTGGGGCGGGAGCGGTGGGCGGGAGTCAGACGGCCGGGGCTTCGGTGACGCGGGCGGCATCCTCCATCGCCTGCTCGGCAGCCGCGGCTTCCGGGTAGGCGGAGCGGATCCGCTCGTAGCCACGTTTGTGGAGTTCGGCGGCGAGTTCGGCGCCACCCGACTCGACGATCCGGCCACCGAGCATCACATGCGTGCGGTGGGGAACGTTGTGCTCGAGGAGCTGCTCGTGGTGCGTGATGATGAGGATGCCCATTGCCGCGTCGGTGGTGTCGCCGCCGGCACCGCCGATCCGGGCGATGCTCTGGCTGGCCAGCCGCACCGCATCGGCGTCGAGCCCGCTGTCGGTTTCGTCGAGGATCGCGAAGCGTGGCCGGAGCATCGCCAACTGGAGGATCTCGGCACGCTTCATCTCGCCCCCCGAGAATCCCTCGTTGACGTAGCGACGGGCAAATTCGGGGTCGATCGAAAGCTCCGACATTTTTGACTTCAGCTCCGCGCGGAAGTCCTTCATCGGCATCAGTTCCTGCCCCTCACGCCGCAGCGGGTTGCGGACATTGGTGACCGCGTGGCGGAGGAAGTCGGCCAGACGCACTCCGGGGATCGCCATTGGCCGCTGGAAGGCGAGGAACACGCCGGCACGGGCCCGCTCGTCCGGTTCCATCGCCAGCAGATCGGCACGCGTGCCATCGGCCGCGACCAGCTCGATCGATCCGGAGGTCACCTCATAGGAAGGGTGTCCCATGATGGCGTAGCCGAGCGTGCTCTTGCCGGAGCCGTTGGGCCCCATGAGCGCGTGGATCTCGCCACGGCCGATCGTCAGGTCGACCCCCTTGAGGATTTCCTGCCCGTCGACGGCGACATGCAGCGCGCGGATCACGAGGTGATCGCGAGCCGAACCGGGATGCGGGGAGTGGCCGGAGGGATTGGTGGAGCCGGGAGCGCTCATGGTCATGGAGTGATTCCGTTCAGGGCTGGACCTTCTGGTGCTGGTAGACGAGTTCGCCGTCGGCGACGGGTGACGTCACGTATCCGGAGTGATGGGGGATCGGCAGTTCGTCGTCGATCTTGCCGATGCCGTCGGGGCGCTTGCCGATGCGCTGGCCGATGATCTTGTCCTGGATCCGCATCAGCCCTTCGAGCAGGCTCTCGGGGCGCGGCGGGCAACCGGGCACGTAGACGTCGACCGGGACGACGAGATCAACACCCTTGACGACGTGGTAACCCCACTTGAAGTACGGGCCACCACCGGTGGTGCAGGCCCCCATCGCGATCACGTACTTCGGATCGGGCATGAGGTTGTAGAGGCGACGGACGCGGCTGGCCATTTTGTAGGTGACGGTGCCGGCCACGATCATCAAGTCAGCCTGACGTGGGGTGGCACGGAAGGCTCC
>CANGIH010000392.1 GCA_947453875.1 Planctomycetaceae bacterium
GAATTCCGGATCGTGGTGGGATGAGGCCGACGCGGTCAGCGCGGCTTACGGCGCGACAGGTCGTCGGAGTGACGGTCGGGAGTGGCCGGCTTGCCGCCCTTGGCCTTCGCGCCAGACTGGCCCTTGGCGGTGGAGCCGCCACGGTCGGCATCCGACTTCTGCGTGCCGGGCTTGCCGGCCGCGGTGGGCTTCTCGCCGAGCGGCTTCTTCGCGCCTCCCTTGGCGGGCGCCGACGGCTTGGCAACCGGCGGTTTCTTCGCCGCCTCGGCCTTCTTGGCCGGCGCGACCGGCTGCTGGGGCTCGGGAGGCGGGGCCACTTCGGGCTTGATCGTGATCGGCCGGCCGACGTTGGGCTTCACCACAAAGGGCTTCGGCCCGGGCTTCGAACCCGCCACAGGGGTGCCATCAGCTGCCCGCTTCGGCCCCGATCCGGGGGGCGGGAGAGGCGTCTTCCCGGCCGGCCGGGCTGCCGCCTGGGGACCGGCAGGGCGGTGTTCCTCGGCCGCGGTGCGTGCCGCCTCAGCAGCCTTCTGCGCATCCTTGCCAGCCGGCGCAGGGGGGGGAACCGGGAGCGGCAGCGCTTCGCCCCGCTTCGGCATCCGCTTGGCATCGGGGTTCACCGCTTGGAGCACCTTCTTCACCGAGGCGCCATGGAGGTTCGTGAGAACATCCACCCCGAATTGGTGGAGGAGCGACCCGAACTCCACCCCCGCCTTCTTCGGGATATAGCGATCGAGTCCGGGGCACGTGGCCCCGTCATATTCCTCCTGCGAGACGATACCGGTGAGGTACAGCCCCTGCGTCGCTCCGAGATCGATCGGGATGTAGTGTCCACCGAGCGCGGTCGAGCCGATGTAGGCCACCACGAACGGCGGGATGCCGTGCAGATGCTCGAGGGTCTTGATCCCGTGCGTGATCGAATGCTTCTTGGCGTTGTCGAGCGAGAAGCTGTAGGTCGACTCGAAGACCCCCTGAAGGACGCGCCGCAGCGAAAGCGCGGCGCGGGGGGGATCGGGCAGTTCGTGGAGCGTCTCGGCAAGTTCGGCCACCGTCGTGACACGAACCTCGTTGAGATCGAAGTAGCTCTCGCCCAACCGCTTGAAGGCTCTGGTGGCCGTGTCGTACGGGGCATTTTCGAGACAGCACGCGTAGAGCACCTGCTCGAGCAGCGGGCGCTGCGTGTCGGGCTCCACCAACTGGTACTGGGCGCGGAGCGCCTTGTGGAGCTTGGCAACGAGCTGCTGGCGATTGGGCTGCTGGCGATTCGGTGTGGTCATGCCTCTTCCTGTGGATGCTCGTCAGGCCCTGCTTCGGGCTTATCACCGCCCCCATCGGCAGCAAGGCGCGACCGATCCTCCCCCTCCGGGGCGTCGGCAGGGGGCAGGACCTCGGCCAGAACGCGGGCAATCTCGATCGATTTTTTCACTCCGCCGTCCAGTTGGAAACTGAGCCGCGGCGTGTACCGCGTCTCGATCCGGTCGGCGATCCTCGACTGGAGAAAGCCGGCGGAACTCGCCAGCCCCTTCAGTGCCAAGCGTTGCTTTGTTTCGTCTCCCATCACGGATACATGCACGGTGGCCGATCGCATGTCGGCATCCATCTCGACACCCGTGACGGTGACATCGCAGACCCTCGGGTCGCGTACTTCCGTGAGGATGGCCATACTGACCACGCCCCGCACCGCCTCTGCGGCCTTGAGTTGGCGTCGGGTGGTCACGAGAGCGTCCGTGCGACTTCCTCGATCCGGTAGCACTCGAGGATGTCCCCCTCCTTGATGTCGTTGAAGTTGGCCACCTTGATGCCGCACTCCAATCCGTCACGCACCTCGCGGGCGTCATCCTTCTCGCGTTTCAGCGATTCGACACCGTAGTCGCCGAGCACACGGTTGTCGCGGATCACCCGGAGTCGGCCGTTGCGGGCAATGACTCCGGAGATCACGCGGCAACCGGCGATGACGCCGATCCGGCTGATGGAGTAGGTGCGCTGCACCAGCGCCCGACCGAGTTCGGTCTCGCGTTTCTCCGGAGCGAGCATTCCCTCGAGTGCATTGCGCAGGTCGTCGGTGACCTGGTAGATGATCTCGTAACGACGCACCTGCACGCCGAGTTCGTCGGCCAACGACCGGGCCCGCTCATCGGGTACGACGTTGAAGGCGATGATGATCGCATCCGAGGCATCGGCGAGTTGCACGTCGGCCTCGGTCACGCCACCGACGGTCGACTGCAGGACGCGGATCTTCACCTCGGGGTGATCGAGTTTGGTGAGTTCCTTGAGAATTGCCTCGATCGAGCCACGAACGTCGGCCCGGAGGATGAGGTTGAGGGTCGGGGTCTTCTGCGACCCGAGACGGTCAAGGAGATTCTCGAGGGTGACGTGCACGGGGGCGCTTGAGAGACTGCTCTGGCGGCGGATGCCGCTCCTCTTGAGGGCAACCTCGCGGGCCATCGCGATCGAATCGACCACCTGAAAGCGATCGCCGGCACCGGGAGCGATATCGAGACCGCTGACGAGTACCGGATGGGAGGGACCTGCCGCCGGCACCTTCTTCTTGCCGAGCGTGTCGTGCATCGCCTTGACGGTGCCGCTGGCCTCACCGCAGACGATCGAGTCGCCGACTTTGAGAGTGCCCTTCTGGACAAGCAGGCAGGCGGAGACGCCTCGCCCTTCGTGGATCGACGCATCGAGACAGACGCCGGCGGCCGAACGGGCCGGGTTGGCCCGCAGGTCGTGAAGTTCGGCGATCGTGAGCAGCATGTCGAGAAGCTGATCGACGCCCTCGCCGGTCAACGCGCTGGTCTTCACCACCTCAGTCTCGCCACCCCACTCGGTCGGGAGGAGGTCGCTGGCGGCGAGTTGCTGGTAGATCCGCTGGACGTCGATTCCGGGAAGATCGATCTTGTTGATGCAGACGACGATCGGCACACCAGCCGCCTTCGCATGGCTGATCGCCTCCTCCGTCTGCGGCATGATGCCGTCGTCGGCGGCAACGATAAGCACGGCGCAGTCGGTGACATTCGCCCCCCGGGCCCGCATCTGGGTGAAGGCCTCGTGGCCCGGCGTGTCGACGAAGGTTATCGCCTTGTCGTGATGCTTCACTGTGTAGGCGCGGATGTGCTGGGTGATGCCACCACTTTCCCGGGCGGCGACATTCATGCCGAGAATCCGGTCGAGCAGCGACGTCTTGCCATGGTCGACGTGCCCGAGGAAGGTCACGATCGGAGCCCTGGTCTCGCGGCTGGTCGGATCCTCGTCAACCGCATCGAAGCCCGCGAGGAGTTCCTTCTCGAGATCCTCGGCGGTCTTCAGATCGAGCTGCACACCCATCTCGGCGGCGAGCAACTCGACCGTGTCACGATCGAGCATCGTGGCCATGCTGGGCATCGACTCCA
>CANGIH010000393.1 GCA_947453875.1 Planctomycetaceae bacterium
ACATCGCGGATCTCACGACGCTTGAAGAATTCGACGCCACGGAGAAGTTGATAGGGGAGGGCCCGCGACCGGAGTGCCACTTCGAGCGATCGTGAAAGTGCATTGGTGCGGAAGAGGATGGCGAAGTCGCGCGGAGCGCGGCTTCCCTCGGTGACGGCGGCCGCAATTTCGTTGGCGATCCGGTCGGCCTCCTCGTGGCCCGAAGAATCAAGGACGATGCGGACCGGCGATCCGGCCGCGGCATCGGTGAGGAGTCGCTTCGGCTTGCGCCGGGAGTTGTTGGCGATGAGGCGGTCTGCCGTGCCGAGGATATTGCCGGTGCTGCGGTAGTTCTGCTCCAGTTTCACGACGGTCGCCGTCGGATAATCGCGTTCGAACTCGAGAATGTTCCGGATGCTCGCCCCGCGCCATCCGTAGATGGCCTGATCCGGGTCGCCCGTCACCGACAGGTTCTGATGATCGATCGACAGGCCGCGGAGAATGGCGTACTGGGCGGCGTTGGTGTCCTGATACTCGTCGACGAGGATCCAACGATAGTGCGCATCGAGGCGGGCGCGGAGGTCGGGGTTGTCGATGATCAGTCTGGCGACGTGGACGAGCAGGTCATCGAAGTCGACCGCATTGCAGTCGAGCATCATCCGCTGGTAGACCGGCCAGAGGCGGACGGCGACCTCGTCCGCCGGGCGCCCCCAGCGGGGCTCGAAGGTCTCAGGAGTACGGAGATCGTTCTTCGCCCGGCTGATGATGCCGGCGAGTCGGTCGATCGGGGTGTGGGTCAAGTTCAGGCCGAGTCGTTTGGCAGCCCTCTTCATCACCGCCCCGGCATCGTCGGTGTCGAGGATGGAGTAATCGCTCGTCAGCCCCACCATCCGTGCGTGCGAGCGGAGGAGCCGGGCAGAGAACCGGTGGAACGTCCCCATCTCCACCGGCTGTGGGCCCACAAGGGAGGTCACCCGGCGACGCATCTCGTCGGCGGCCTTGTTGGTGAACGACAGGGCCACGATGTTCGCCGCGGGGATCCCCTGCGAGATCAGGTGAGCGATGCGATGGGTGACGACACGGGTCTTTCCGCTGCCCGGCCCGGCCAGGACCAGGAGCGGTCCCTCCAGGTGGGTCGCAGCCTGCCGTTGAGTCGGATTGAGGGAGTCGAGATTCATCGCCATGGTCGGTGAGCCTACCGGGTCGGAAATGCCCCCTGGAGGAATATGGAAGCTGGGAGGGCGGGGAAAGGCCGCTCCCGTACAGGTAGGCGGAATGGGAGTGTTCCGAGTATATTTCCCCGCTGTCGGAACCGGTGATCATTCGCAGTTGGTTGATGCGTGAACGGTTCAGCGCAGGGATGTCCGCTGGGCCGCCACGGCTGCGACGCGGTTCCGACGTCCGGAGCACAAATCCGGTCATGAAGCCTCGTCCACCGCACGGGAGGGAACCCATGCCCCGCGTTCCGTACAAGAATCTCACGCAGTCCGACGAGATGGCGGAGAAGTTGGAGATGAGCACGGCCGAAATCGGCCTCTCGGTGCGAACCACGAACTGCCTCGAGGAGAAGGGCATCTTCACGGTCCACGATCTTCTTCATTGCACACGGGCCGACCTGCTGTCGATCTCCAACTTCGGGGAGAAGACCCTCGAAGAGGTCTACCGGGCCCTCGAGAAGATCGGTTTTTACCGATCGGCTCCCGTGCAAGGCGATGGATCGGCGTGTGAGGATCGCCGAGACTGACCAAGCAGGAGCCACCGCCGGCAGGCGTGCCTGGATCTCCATCAGCGTCCCGCCGTCGATGGGATCGAGCGATCCCGTCAGGCAGGGCCTGACGGCGCACGCGCGGACAGACGGCCCATGAGACTTCCGCGGTTCTTTCCGAAAAAGCGTGGCAATCGGCGAACAGGCTCCCAGGCATGGGGATCGTTCGCCGAGGGGATCTTCTATGCGATCCTCCTGGCGGCAGGGATCGTGTTCGGGCTCATCTTGGTGTCGGGAGCCGCGAACTACGCGCCGGCCGACCCGGATTCGGTGGTGCTGCAGCGGGGATACGAATGGTGGATGTGGCTCCTCACTCTGCTCATCCCGCTGGCGCTCCTGGCGTTTGGCGGTTCGGGGTTGGCAAGGGTGGTGCGTGTGTGGGGCAAGTCCCTCGAGCACAGGGCTGCGCCGACCGGGCCGGCGATCCTGGACGGACTCGCTTCCCAGGAAACATCTCCCCCGCATCGCCCGGGCGTTCCTTCCTGCGACAACATCGAGAACTCTCCCGGGACCGTGCTGAGGTACCGCCTGCCGCTGGAGAGTCCGGAGAATTGGTCGTTGGTCGGCTTCGGGATGTTCGCGATTCTCTGGAATGCGGTGGTGGTGGTGCTTGCGGTTGGGGCGGGGGCCGACCTGCTCGGTGGCACCACCGACTGGTTCCTGATGGCGATGCTCGTTCCCTTCGTCGCGGTCGGCGTGTGGGGTGTCGTGCTGTTTGTCAGGGCGGTGATCCTGGCAACATCCGTGGGGCCGACGCAGGTTGAGATCTCCGATCATCCCCTCGTTCCCGGAGCGAGCTACGACGTTCTCCTCGGACAGGGAGGAGCAAGCGTGTTCCGGTCGATCGACATGGTGATGGAGATGGAGGAGTCGGCGACCTTCCGTCAGGGAACTGACACGCGGACGCAACGAATGGTCGTCCGCCGTCAGTCGGTGGCTCGTTGGCAGCGTGTCCAACCGGTGCCGGGAGGGCGATTCGAGGCCCGCGTCGTCGTGACAATCCCGGTCGATTCGATGCACTCGTTCGCGTCAGAGAACAACGCCGTGCAATGGCGGATCGTCGTCCGGGCGATCCCTGACCGGTGGCCTGAGTTCACCAGGGTGTTTCCCGTGGTTGTATTCCCATCGCCGGTGGGGGCGGGTTCCCCGCTGCCGGATCCCGGGGAGGCGGGATGATGAGCATGCCCGAGCAGGGACATCCTTCCGATGAACAGCGGCACAAGCCGGCATTCCGTCCGGTCCCGTTCCCACGTGTCGAACTGCGTTTCGGTCATCCAGCCCGAGATTATCAGCCTGCGGAGTGGGTGACCGTCGAGTATTCGATCTCCGGCCTCGATGGCGAGCGTCTCCGGGCGTTCGAGCGGTCCATTCTTTGGTACACGGAAGGCAAGGGGGAGGAGGACATGGGGGTTCACTTCTTCGAGCGATTCGCCGCGCCTGTGGCGATGGCAGGGGCAGTGCCGGAAGGTACCTTCGCCGTCCAGTTGCCGGCGAGTCCGTCATCGTATGAGGGGGTGATCGTCAAGATCCGCTGGTGCGTGCGTCTGCGAGTGTTCTTCGAGTCGGGGCGTGACCATGTTTCGGAGCATGTGTTTGTCGTCGGCCGCGTGCCGCCATCCATTCCCCCTTGAGGACGCCCACGTGC
>CANGIH010000394.1 GCA_947453875.1 Planctomycetaceae bacterium
CCGGTGCCCTCGACAGGCTCCATGTCTGGCATCACCGCGATCTGATGGCGCCGATCGCCAGCGGTTCCTTCCTCACCGCGGCGATGGTGATCTGCCCCTGCAGCGGCGGGACACTCGCGGCGGTCGCCCATTCGCACGGCGGCAACCTCATCCACCGGGCAGCCGAAGTCCATCTCAAGGAACGGCGGAAGCTCGTCGTCGTGCCGCGTGAGACGCCCCTCTCGCTTCCGCAAATGAAGAACATGGTGGCGATCCACGAGGCGGGGGCGGTGGTGCTCCCGGCTGCGCCCGGGTTCTACGCCGGTGTCCGCACCATCGACGATCTTGTCGACTTCGTCGTCGCCCGGATCTGCGACCAAATCGGTGTGCCCAATGATCTCATCCGCCGCTGGGGGAGCGAGTGAGATGGCCGCCACGCTCCGCAGCTACCTCGAGCTCGTGCGCTTCAGCCACACGATCTTCGCCCTTCCCTTCGCCCTGATGGCGGCGATCCTCGCCTTCCAGACCCCCACGGCCGCGGCATCGGCCTCCGCCGATTGGTGGCGGCGCGGTCTCGGCGTGCTCCTCTGCATGGTGACGGCACGGACGGCGGCGATGGCCTTCAACCGGCTCGTTGACCGCTCGTTCGATGCCGCCAACCCGCGGACGGCGACGCGCCACCTGCCGCGCGGCGAACTGACCGTCGGCGAGGTGTTCGGCCTCGTGGCAGCCTCCAGCGGGGCGTTCATCGCCGCCACGCTCCTCTTCCTCCCCAACTGGCTGCCGGCGGCCCTCTCGGTGCCGGTCCTCGCTTGGCTGCTGGCGTACAGCTACGCCAAGCGATTCACGATGCTCGCCCATGTCTGGCTCGGGGCGGCGCTGGGGATGGCGCCGGTGGCGGCTTGGATTGCGATCCGTGGCGAGGCCTTGCTTGCCAACCCCGCCGATGGTCTGCCGGCGCTCATCCTCGGCCTGGCGGTGACGACCTGGGTGGCGGGCTTCGACATCATCTATGCCTGCCAAGACGCCGGCTTCGACGCCAGCCAGGGCCTCCACAGCATCCCGGCCCGGCTCGGCGTGCCGCGGGCGCTCAGGCTCGCCATGGGCCTGCATGTCGTCACGCTCGCCATCCTCGCGGCGCTCCCGCTGGTCGTGCCGCAGCTGGGGGCGGTGTATTGGGGAACGCTTGTGGCGATCGCGGCGCTCCTTGTCTGGGAGCATTCGCTCGTCCGGCCGGATGATCTCTCGCGTGTCAACCAGGCCTTCTTCACCGCCAACGCCGCGATCGGCCTGTTGCTGTTGGTGGCGATCGCCGTCGATTGTGCGGTCTGACGGGCATCGGCCTCAGCCCCCTCGGCCCGGCATCGGCACCCATGCCTGATGGGCCGCCAGACAAGCCTCGACATGGGCCCTCGGCGCGGCGGCGACAAACCGCTCGAGCGACTCGATCCCGAGGGCGAACTGCCCGAGGGCCCGGCCCCGCTTCGTCGCCAGGCTGCGGTCGCGGAGTGCCCCGAGGCTCGCCGGCGCACGGTAGTCGTTCCCATACACGCGGCGGAGCCACTCCTCGCCGCGCACCTTGAGCGCCGGCTGGACCGGCCCACGGAGCCCCGCGGTGGCGGGAACGATCGGCTTGACGACGATCCCCTCGGCGCCGGCCGCCGTGAGCGCATGCCACCAGGCGATGGCCGCGGCGACGTCGGTGGGGCGGGTGAGATCGACGAGGTGTGCACGCGTGACCTCGATCGGCGCGGCGACGGCTGCGAGCTTCGCGAGGGTGTCGAGGTGCCAGGCATGTTCCCGACCGAAGAATGTCCGCCCCTCGGCCGCGAGGAGATGGAAGAAGACAAGCCGTACCGGTGTCGAGCGACCGGCGCTCGTATCGGCCAGGCCGACAAGCTCCCCGTCGAGGCAGAGCCAGTCGGTGTCGAGCGAGTCCCACAACCCGGTGGCCGCGGCCGCCGCCTGAACCGCCTCGACAAGGTCCGCCTCGACGTCACGCGGGAGATGGCGGTGCCCGGCACGCGAATGAACCGCCCCGGCAGAGCCATCCTCCACACCGAATCGCCGGGCCGCCGCGGCCGGGTCGCGGCAGACGACGACGACGGCCCGCAGCCCCGTATGTTTTTCCTCGCAGACAACCTGCCGAAGCCCCTCTGCGGCGTAGTGGGCAAAGGCGCCGAGCGGATGCTCAAGGCCGTCGCCGTGATGCGACGGATCGCACGATGACATCGTCGGTGGGAGATGGATCACCCACGGGTCGCGGGAGGGGAGATTCTCCGTGGATCCGCATGCCAGGCGGGCCACCTCGATGGCGGCCGAGCGGCGGAGCGTGGCGATCGAGTCGGCTGCCGTCGGGAGCGGTGCGGCGGGGCGGGCGACGGGACGGACCGCCTGCCGGCGCGGCGGCAGTGGCCCGCGTGCGGAGCGCCCCCAGGCCCCCGAGGCCGGCACCGACACAAGCGCCAACTCCGGCCAGCGGAGCGCGGTGAGCTGGCCCCCGAACACGCAGCCTGTGTCGATGCAGATCGTGTTGTGGAACCATTCCACTTCGGCAACCGGCGTATGCCCCTGCACGACCGCAGCCTGGCCTGCATAACGGCTGGCCCAGTCGTCGCGCACCGGCATCGCCCGGTCGTCAAAGTCGCCGGTGTAGGCGCCATGGATCGCCGTCTCGCGGGAGGGCAACGAGTCGCTGCCATGATGGCGTTCCTCGAGGCCCGCATGGGCGACGACGAGCCGGCCATCGTCGAGGAGCAGATGCCCCGGAAGCCGTTCGAGAAATGTCGCCACGTCCTCCCGAACGCCGGCCGATTCGCCGGCGAGTTGCTCCAGCGACGCCTCGAGCCCATGCCCCGGTTCAACCGCCTCTCCCCGGAGGGCCTCGGCGAGACGGATGTCGTGGTTGCCGGCGACGCACAGCGCCCGCCCCGCCTCGACAAGCCGTTTGACGCGCATGACCACCGCCGGCGTGGCGGGGCCACGGTCGACGAGATCCCCCACGAACACGAGCCGTCGCCCCTCCGGGTGCGGCAGGGCGGGATCGGCGGGATGGCCGAGACGCTCCATGAGGGCGACCAGCTCGGCGTCGCAGCCGTGAATGTCGCCGATGATGTCGAATGAGGCTGGCATGGGAGGGGACGTCACCATACCCCGACCGGCTCCCGGCTGCCGAGCCTCGACCGGCGGAGGTAGCTCGGCCGGCCGAACCCCCATTTTCAGCCCCGAAAACTCGCTCGGCCAGAAGTCTGTTGCCGATCCGGCCCGAATGCGGTTAGCTGGAAAGCGTCGGTGGCTGGCTCCGACCGAAGCAATCGCCTTTCCGGAGAATCCCCATGATCCGCGCCGTCTCCCCCTCGCTCGATCCGATCCGCGAGAAGGTCGAGGCAGGGGTCCGCCTCGATGCC
>CANGIH010000395.1 GCA_947453875.1 Planctomycetaceae bacterium
AGAAGTATCCCCCCCACGTCTACAACGCCACCTGGGATCAGAACAACCCGCGCGGCAGGCGGACGATCGAACTCCTCCACAACAATGCATCGGTCACCCCGGAGGAGGCGAAGGCCTACGCCCTCGACGTCCACGATCGCCTCGCCCGCGCCTGGCAGGGAGAGTTGCGGCGGGCCTACGAGGCCGACGCCGCCTGGGCGGCCGACGCTGAGGTGAGGAAGGCCGTCGATGTGGCGCTTGCCTGGGATGGCGACTATGCGAACGATGCCCGGGGGGCGGCGCTGCTCAAGTTCTGGCGGCTGAGGTGCGGCGTGGGGCTCGATCTCGCACCGCTCCACAACGACGGCCGGCTCGATGACGCCACGCGAAGAGAAGCGATGAAGCTCTTCCGAGCGACGATCGACGAGATGACGCAGACGTATGGCCGGTGGGACATCCCCTGGGGGGAGGCTCATGTCGTCGGCCGGGGCGGACATTACTTCCCTGCCCCCGGCGCTGATTTCGACAAGGGGAACAAGGATGCCAACTTCTCCGAGACGCTCATGGACGTCCGCTCGGCCGAGGATCCGACCAAGCCGGGCAGGTTCATCGCCAACTCCGGCTCGATGGCGGTGATCCTCATGTTTTTCGGGCCCGACGGGGTGGAGAGCTTCACCTGCACCCCGTGGGGCCAGTCGGCGCACCCCGATTCTCCCCACTACGTCGACCAGGCGGAGAAGCTCTACTCGAAACGCGCGATGAAGAACACCTGGTGGAAGAAGGACGATCTCCTCCGGAACGTCGAAAGTGAGAAGACGCTCCGCTGGCCGAAGGACTGAAGGATCGCGACAGACGGTGGGCTGACCCTTGTCGACGGTTGCGACGCCGGTGCACCGCGTTCACCCCCGGTCTGAGAGTGTGCCTTCGTCGACACCCACATCGAGCGAGGTGACACCCGAGGCAGGCCTTCTCCGGATGGAGGCCCGGAAGGAGATCGCGATCACTGCCAGGGCACAGCACACCGGGAAGAGATGTTCGCCAAGCCGGAGAAAGATGGTGCGATCATCCAGAAGTCCCGTTTCGTAGCTCAGGGTTCCTCGGACCTGGAGCGGGAGGCGCGCGACGATGGTGCCAAGGGGAGAGATCACGCAGGTTTCCCCCGTCGACGCGCAGCGCAGCATGAATCGTCGCGATTCGACCGCCCGTAACTGCGCCAGCAGTCGATGCTGCCGGAGCGTGAGGGGGACGGTGAAGGCGGCGCCGTTGATGAGTGAGACGAGGAGGTTGGCCGAGCCGCTGACGAGCGTCTGTGCCGCGGCGGGGATCATGTCCTCGTAGCAGAGCAGCACGCCGAGCCTGGCCGGCCCTCCATCGCAGAGAACCGTCGGATGGCTCCCCGCGGTGAGCGGTTCCTTCGTTGGGAACAGTCGGCGGATGTCCGGGCTCCAGGTGGCCCCAGGCACATACTCACCGAAGGGCATCAGATGGCGTTTGTGGTAACGGCCACTGACCCGGGCCGAGGCATCGAGGAGGATCGCCGACTGGAAGAGCGATCGCGGTTTGTCCGGGTGGCCGACAAAGACCTTGCCACCAAACAGCAGCGGGCATGCCTGGGACTGAAGTGGACAAAACCCCCGCCGCGGCTCACGTGACAGGGCTTGCACTGCCTCCGGATCGGCAAGCGAGTCGAGGCGATCCGAATACGATCCGCCGCTGCCTTCGGGCCAGCAGATCAGGTCCGGCGGGGTGGCTCGGGAGGCGCACGCCTGGAGGGTGAGCGCCTCGATTGCCTCGACGCCGTCGGCATCGTCGGGGTTTGCCTGAACCGCGAGCACGCTCACGACCGGGGCCGCGGCGATCTTCGCGGTCCACCACCAGACCGCCCCGAAGCCATAGCCGGCATTGAGGACGCAGAGGACCAGAGCAGCAGCGGCGACACCACGGCCTGAAGGGCCGCCGTCATCGCCTCGGCCCATCAGGCCTCTCGCCCGCACGATCGAGACGATCACCCCTGCATGGGCAAAAGCGATGAGGGTCGTGATACCCGGTCCGAAGAGATCGGCTGACTGGATCAGCGGATACCATCCGATCTGGCTGTAGCCGTGTCTCCAGGGAAAGACGGCCGGCATCAGCGATTCGACGACCACGGCCATCAATCCAGCGGGGAGCCATGCCTGCAGGGGGGACGCTCCGCACCGGGCGGCGAAGACGAACGGGGCGGCCAAGCGGAGGGCGTCGAGGAGGATGATCGGCGCTGCGATCAGGAGTGCGATGCCGAGCGACGTGTCGAGGGAAGAGGCCAGCACCCGGGGCGTCCAGTGAAACGCGATCGCCAGGGCACCGACAGCGGTCAACACGGCCAGAGTCTCTCCTCCCCAGCCCTTCAGACGCCGGATGAAGAGG
This sequence comes from Planctomycetaceae bacterium, assembly GCA_947453875.1. Classification (GTDB taxonomy): domain Bacteria; phylum Planctomycetota; class Planctomycetia; order Pirellulales; family UBA1268; genus QWOP01. The sequence continues at coordinate 2,383 of CANGIH010000395.1, forward strand.
AGTGGAATGGCGAGACCGAGCCATTCGCAGGCCACCAATTGCTGATTGATCCAGGGAGCGGCCAGGAGGATGACCGCCGCCGCCGGCCAGAGAAGCGGCAGGGCGACGGTGACGAGCTGCTGCCCGGTGAGCAACCGGCCTCCTGCCGGAGCCGAAGTGGGGATGGCGGTCGCGTTCACGGTTCGTCCGGTCGGAGGGTAGGAAGCGATGGCAGACGGGGTGGAAACAAGGGCTTCGATCCCGGGATGGGCAGGGCAGGGAGTGCCGTGGCGCTCCCCGCCCTGCCCGACAGGCCCGGGAATCTCAATCGCGCGACGCCCTCAAGGATTTCGTGCGGGCGCAGCATCGATCAGGGAACCTGAACGATGGTTCCAGCCGCATTCGTGCCACCGACCGAGTAGGCCAAGCGGGTACCGGACTTCACCGTGTAGGGTGCTCCAACCCCACCGTTCTGAACAACGTAAGCATTGTTCAACAACCACACTTGTCCCGAGCCGGGCGCCACGTTCGGAAACGTCACGGAACCCCCCGGGGGAAGAGATCGTCCTCCCTTGGCCAGGAAAGGGACGGCCGAAAGGATCCCCTGATTCGCAGGAGTCTGGCCAGTGGGCAGCCAGATCACATTCTGCGCAAGTTCACCTCCGCCAAACTGCTGATTGACGACATAGATCGCGTTCGGCTTGTTTCCAACGCCGCCAGCCTCAACGCTCGATTCCATCGCGAAGCCGAAGGCAAAGACAGCCAGCACGGCCAGGAGAGTCCTACGATTCATGGAAGTCCTCACAGTAAAAAGGATCCATGCTCCGTGGAGGAGCATGGTCGACCCGACACCGTAGTCCTTACGCACGCCGTGGATTCGTCCACGGCGTGTCCAACTCCATGTGCGATCGGGGAGGGCAAAGCCACCGGCTAATTCGCCCCGCCCGTGTTCAGTTCGCCGCCGCTTCGCGTGCAGATCGCTGCCAGCACGTCGGCATCGAGGTTCTCATCGAGAAACC